>NZ_JACADT010000140.1:0-8985 GCF_013421635.1 Streptomyces sp. UH6
GGGCAGCGGCATCGGCGGCAGCGGCGTCGGCATCGGTCGGGGGAAAGCGAGGGGGCGGCCATGGGCCGCCCCCCCTCCATGTCGGTGCCGCGCCTACGCGACGTTGACCCTCTGCCCGGGCGGCGCGGCCTCCAGCCACGCCAGGAAACCCGTCAGCGCGTCCTCGCTCATCGCCAGCTCCAGCCGCGTGCCCTGGTGGACGCAGGCCAGCACCACCGCGTTCAGCAGCAGCGCCAGCTCCTCCTCGCCCTCCGGCATCCGCCGGCCCACCACCTCGATGGCGGAGCGTTCCAGCATCCGGCGCGGCCGGGGCGAATACGAGAACACCCGGTACCAGGCGATGCTGTCACCGCTGTACCGGGCCACCCCGTACGCCCACCCCTTGCCGTCGCCCTCCGTCCCCCCGGGCAGCTCGGGGGCGTCCCAGCGGAGGCTGCAGTCAAAGGTGCCCCCCGACCGCTGGATCAGCCGGCGCCGCATCCCGAAGGCGAACAGGCCCACCAGCGCGAGCACGACCAGCGTCCCGAACACAGTCAGAGCGAGGATCATCGGCACCGACCTCCTCGTCTCCTAGAACTGGGAACCTGTCAACTGGCAAAGATGAAAACCGGTAACGCAGAAACCGGCGACGCACGAAGCGTCTCCGGATTCACCTCAGCCGCGGCCGGTTCCGGAGTATTCCGGAACCGGCCGCGGCTGAGTCACGCACGTGCACAGCGCGCGCAGGGCGCGCCGGGGTCAGCGAGCCGACACCGCCCGCAGGCGGACGTCGGCGCGGCGCTCGGCGGAGGCGTCGGCCTCCGACTTGGCGCGCTCGAGCGCCCGCTCCGCACGCTGGACGTCGATCTCGTCCGAAAGCTCGGCGATCTCGGCCAGCAGCGACAGCTTGTTGTCCGCGAAGGAGATGAAACCGCCGTGGACCGCTGCCACGACCGTCTCACCACCGCTGGTACGGATGGTCACGGGGCCCGACTCCAGCACACCGAGCAGCGGCTGGTGACCGGGCATGACGCCGATGTCGCCGGAGGTGGTGCGCGCGACGACCAGGGTGGCCGCACCGGACCAGACCTGGCGGTCGGCAGCGACCATCTCGACGTGCAGCTCAGCAGCCAAGGTTGGCTCCTCGGGTCACCACCCGGCGGTATGCCGGGTGTTGGGTCAAAGTCTAGACCCGTCCGAAGACGGGGGTCCCGGGAACGGGTCCCGGGGTGGAGCGGGGGCGGGAGCCCGGGGTGAGAGGGCCGGCCCGAAGACGGGCCCTCTCACCTCGTCCGGCTCCGCCGAACCTCAGGAGGTTCAGGAAACGCCCAGCTCCCGGGCGTTGGCCTTGAGGTCCTCGAGGCCACCGCACATGAAGAACGCCTGCTCCGGGAAGTGGTCGAACTCACCGTCGCAGATCGCGTTGAAGGCGGAGATCGACTCGTCCAGCGGCACGTCCGAACCGTCCACGCCGGTGAACTGCTTGGCGACGTGGGTGTTCTGGGACAGGAAGCGCTCCACGCGACGGGCACGGTGGACGACGAGCTTGTCCTCCTCGCCGAGCTCGTCGATACCGAGGATCGCGATGATGTCCTGGAGGTCCTTGTACTTCTGGAGGATCCCCTTGACGCGCATGGCGGTGTTGTAGTGGTCCGCCGCGATGTAGCGGGGGTCCAGGATCCGGGACGTGGAGTCCAGCGGGTCCACGGCCGGGTAGATGCCCTTCTCGGAGATCGGACGGGAGAGAACCGTCGTCGCGTCGAGGTGGGCGAAGGTGGTGGCCGGGGCCGGGTCGGTCAGGTCGTCCGCGGGGACGTAGATCGCCTGCATCGAGGTGATCGAGTGACCACGGGTCGAGGTGATGCGCTCCTGGAGGAGACCCATCTCGTCGGCCAGGTTCGGCTGGTAGCCCACCGCGGAGGGCATACGGCCGAGCAGGGTCGACACCTCGGAACCGGCCTGGGTGAAGCGGAAGATGTTGTCGATGAAGAACAGCACGTCCTGCTTCTGCACATCGCGGAAGTACTCCGCCATGGTCAGACCGGCCAGGGCCACGCGCAGACGGGTGCCCGGGGGCTCGTCCATCTGGCCGAAGACCAGCGCGGTCTTGTCGATGACGCCGGAGTCCGACATCTCCTCGATCAGGTCGTTGCCCTCACGGGTGCGCTCACCGACACCGGCGAACACGGAGACACCGTCGTGGTTGTTGGCGACACGGTAGATCATCTCCTGGATGAGCACCGTCTTGCCGACGCCGGCGCCGCCGAACAGACCGATCTTGCCGCCCTTGACGTACGGGGTCAGCAGGTCGATGACCTTGACGCCGGTCTCGAACATCTCGGTCTTCGACTCGAGCTCGTCGAAGTTGGGCGCCTGGCGGTGGATGGACCAGCGCTCGCCCTCGTAGGACTCCTCGGAGTTCAGCACCTCACCGAGGGTGTTGAACACCTTGCCCTTGGTGAAGTCGCCGACCGGGACGGTGATACCCGTGCCCGTGTCGGCCACCGGGGCCTGGCGGACCAGGCCGTCGGTGGGCTGCATGGAGATGGCGCGGACCAGGCCGTCGCCCAGGTGCTGGGCGACCTCGAGGGTCAGCGTCTTCTTCGCGCCGGCGTTGGCCGGGTCGGCCACCTCGACGTGAAGGGCGTTGTAGATCTCCGGCATCGCGTCGACGGGGAACTCCACGTCGACGACCGGGCCGATGACCCGCGCGACGCGGCCGGTGGCCACGCCCGCGCCAGCGGTCGGCTCAACAGTGGTGGTCATTAGTTGTCACTCCCCGCGGTCGCGTCGGCCAGGGCGCCTGCGCCACCGACGATCTCGCTGATTTCCTGGGTGATTTCGGCCTGGCGGGCCGCGTTGGCAAGCCGGGAGAGCGTCTCGATGAGCTCTCCGGCGTTGTCGGTGGCCGACTTCATCGCGCGCCGGGTGGCGGCGTGCTTCGAAGCGGCCGACTGCAGCAGCGCGTTGTAGATGCGGCTCTCGACGTACCGCGGCAGCAGGGCGTCGAGGACGTCCTCCGCGGACGGCTCGAAGTCGTACAGCGGGAGGATCTCGCCCTTGGCGGGCGAGTCGGCCGCGACGTCTTCCAGCTTGAGCGGCAGCAGCTGCGCCTGGATGGCGGTCTGCGTCATCATCGAGACGAACTCGGTGTAGACGATGTGGAGTTCGTCCACACCACCCTCGGCCGTGTCCTTCTCGATCGCCTCGATCAGCGGTGCCGCGACCTGCTTGGCGTCCGCGTACGTCGGCTCGTCGGTGAAGCCCGTCCACTGCCCCGAGATCGTGCGCTCGCGGAAGTTGTAGTGGGCGACGCCGCGCCGGCCGACGATGTACGTGTCGACCTGCTTGCCGTCGGCCTCGAGCTTCGCCGTCAGCTGCTCCGCCGCCTTGATGGCGTTGGAGTTGAACGCGCCGGCCAGACCGCGGTCGCTCGACAGGAGCAGGACCGCGGCACGGGTCGGGTTGTCCGCCTCCGTGGTCAGCGGGTGGCGCGTGTTCGAACCGGTGCCCACCGCCGTGACCGCGCGGGTGAGCTCGGTCGCGTACGGCGTGGAGGCCGCCACCTTGCGCTGCGCCTTGACGACACGCGAGGCGGCGATCATCTCCATCGCCTTGGTGATCTTCTTGGTCGCGGTGACGGATCGGATGCGACGCTTGTAGACCCGGAGCTGAGCTCCCATGAGTCAGGTCCCTTCCTTACGTCACTTGGAGACGGAAACCGGAGCGTCCTCGCCGAGCAGCTTGCCGTCCGACGTCGTGAACGTCTTCTTGAACGCGGCGATGGCGTCGGCGACGGCCGTCAGCGTGTCGTCCGACATCTTGCCGCCCTCGCGGATCGACAGGAGCAGGCCCGCCTCGGTCTGACGCAGGTAGGCCAGCAGCTCCGACTCGAAGCGGCGGATGTCCTGGACCGGGACGTCGTCCATCTTGCCGGTGGTGCCGGCCCAGACGGAGACGACCTGCTCCTCGGTGGCCATCGGCTGGTACTGAGCCTGCTTGAGCAGCTCGACCATGCGCTGACCGCGCTCCAGCTGCGCCTTCGACGCGGCGTCCAGGTCGGAACCGAAGGCGGCGAACGCCTCCAGCTCACGGAACTGGGCCAGGTCGACGCGCAGACGGCCGGAGACCTGCTTCATCGCCTTGTGCTGCGCGGAACCACCGACTCGGGAGACGGAGATGCCGACGTTCAGCGCGGGGCGCTGACCGGCGTTGAACAGGTCCGACTCCAGGAAGCACTGGCCGTCGGTGATGGAGATGACGTTGGTCGGGATGAACGCCGAGACGTCGTTGGCCTTGGTCTCGACGATCGGCAGACCGGTCATCGAACCGGCGCCCATGTCGTCGGAGAGCTTGGCGCAGCGCTCCAGCAGACGCGAGTGCAGGTAGAAGACGTCACCCGGGTAGGCCTCACGGCCCGGCGGACGACGCAGCAGCAGCGACACGGCGCGGTAGGCGTCGGCCTGCTTCGACAGGTCGTCGAAGATGATCAGGACGTGCTTGCCCTGGTACATCCAGTGCTGGCCGATGGCCGAGCCGGTGTACGGCGCCAGGTATTTGAAGCCGGCCGGGTCGGACGCCGGGGCGGCGACGATGGTCGTGTACTCCAGAGCGCCGTTCTCCTCCAGCGCGCGGCGGACCGACGCGATGGTGGAGCCCTTCTGGCCGATGGCGACGTAGATGCAGCGGACCTGCTTCGACGGGTCGCCCGTCTTCCAGTTGGCCTTCTGGTTGATGATGGTGTCGACGGCCAGGGCGGTCTTGCCGGTCTGGCGGTCACCGATGACCAGCTGACGCTGGCCACGGCCGACGGGGGTCATCGCGTCGACGGCCTTGTAGCCGGTCTCCATCGGCTCGTGCACCGACTTGCGCTGCATGACCGTGGGGGCCTGCAGCTCGAGGGCGCGGCGGCCCTCGGTCGCGATCTCACCGAGGCCGTCGATGGGGTTGCCGAGGGGGTCGACCACGCGGCCGAGGTAGCCCTCGCCCACGGCGACCGACAGGACCTCACCGGTGCGGTGCACCGGCTGGCCCTCCTCGATGCCGCTGAACTCGCCGAGGACGATGGCACCGATCTCGCGCTCCTCGAGGTTGAGGGCGAGGCCGAGGGTGCCGTCCTCGAACTTCAGCAGTTCGTTGGCCATGGCCGAGGGAAGACCCTCGACCTTCGCGATGCCGTCGCCGGCAAGGGTGACCGTACCGACCTCCTCGCGCGAGGCCGCGTCCGGCTTGTACGCCTGGACAAAGTTCTCCAGCGCGTCCCGGATCTCCTCCGGCCGGATCGTGAGCTCCGCCATCTGGGTTCCCTGCTCTCCTTGTTGGGCCCGAAGTTTCTTGGGGGAATCTGGGGGGCTCCCCCAGAAACTTTGCATCCTCTGCACGGCCCAACCAGGGCCGTAAAAACGTACTTCTGCTGTGTGGCTCGGTCAGCCGGCGAGGCGCCGGTTGGCGTCCTCGAGGCGGTCCACGACGGAGCCGTTGATGACCTCGTCGCCGACCTGCACCCGGATCCCGCCGAGGACCGCGGGGTCCACGTCGAGGTTGAGGTGCATGGCGCGGCCGTAGAGCTTCACCAGGGCGGCGCTCAGGCGCTGCTTCTGGGTGTCGCTCAGCGGCACCGCGGAGGTGACCACGGCGACCATCCGGTTGCGGCGGCCGGCGGCGAGCTTGGCGAGGGACTCGAGTCCCGCCTCCAGGCTACGTCCACGCGGCGCGGACACCAGACGGACCACCAGGCGCTCGGTGACGGCGTTCGCCCGGCCGCCGAGCAGGCTGCGCAGCAGACCGCTCTTGGCCTCGGCGCTCGCGGACCGGTCGGTCAGCGCGGCGCGCAGGGCACCGTTCGAGGCGACGATCCGGCCGAACCGGAACAGCTCGTCCTCGACGTCGTCCAGGGCGCCGGCCTTCTGCGCGGCCGTGAGGTCGGCGAGGTTCGCCAGTTCCTCCACCGCGTCCACCAGGTGGCGCGGGGCGGACCAGCGGGACCGGACCATGCCCGACACCAGGTCGGTGGCCGGACCGCCGATCTGGCTGCCCAGCAGGCGCTGGACCAGGTCGGCCTTGGCCTCTCCGGACTGCGCCGGGTCGGTGAGGACCCGACGCAGCGACACCTCGCGGTCGAGCAGCGCGGTGACGGCGGCCAGCTCGTCGGCGAGCTGCGCCGCGTCGACGGACGTGGAGTCCGTCAGCGCGTCGAGTCGCTCACGGGCGGCTGCCAGGGCCTCGCGGCTCGCTCCGTTCATCGCGCGGCCTCGGCCTTCTCCTCGAGCTCGCCGAGGAAGCGGTCGATGACGCGGCTCTGACGGGCGTGGTCCTCGAGGGACTCTCCGACGAGCTTGCCGGCCAGGTCGGTGGCGAGCTTGCCGACGTCCTGGCGCAGTGCGGTGGCGGCGGCCTTGCGGTCGGCCTCGATCTGCGCGTGGCCGGCGGCGATGATCTCCTCGCGCTGGCGCTGGCCCTCCGCACGCATCTCGGCGATGAGCGCGGCACCCTGCTCCTGCGCCTCCGAGCGCAGGCGCGCGGCCTCGTGGCGGGCCTCGGCGAGCTGAGCCTTGTACTGCTCGAGCACGCTCTGGGCCTCGGTCTGGGCGGCCTCGGCCTTCTCGATACCGCCCTCGATGGCCTCGCGGCGCTCGTCCAGAACCTTGTTGATGTTCGGGAGGAGCTTCCAGGCGAAGACGCCGAAGACGATGACGAAGGCGATCAGGCCGATGACGAGCTCGGGGATCGGCGGAACGAGGGGGTTCTGGACCTCCTCAGCCGCGATCGTGAGCAGCTGGCTCATGTCAATGCCTTTCGTCTAGTCGGCTGGTGGGGATCGCTAGATCACTGGCCGTAGACGAACGGCATGACCAGACCGATGAGGGCGAGCGCCTCACAGAAGGCGAAGCCGAGGATCTGGTTGGCACGGATCAGGCCGGCGGCCTCGGGCTGGCGGGCCAGCGCCTGGGTGCCGTTACCGAAGATGATGCCGACGCCGACGCCGGGGCCGATGGCGGCGAGGCCGTAGCCGATGGAGGCGACAGAACCGGTAACTGCGGCAAGAGTGGACATGCCAGTTCTTCCTTTTCTCAACGGACCGGTGGGGGTTGGCCACCGGACGACTGGGGGTCGGGTCTACGGGCGATGACTCAGTGGTGCTCTGCGAGCGCGCCCTGGATGAAGGTGCAGGTCAGCAGCACGAAGACGTACGCCTGCAGGGCCTGGATGAACAGCTCGAAGACCGTCATCACGATGACCATGACGAAGCTGACGCCGGCGTAGGCGATGCCGATGCCGTTCAGCAGGTACCAGCTGGCGATCGTGAAGAGCACCAGAAGCGTGTGGCCCGCGAACATGTTCGCGAACAGTCGCACCGCGTGGGTGAAGGGGCGGACCAGCAGGTTCGAGAAGAACTCGATCAGCATGGCCAGCGGAAGAACCGGGCCGAGGTCCTTGTTGTAGCCGGTGATGTTCTTCCAGCCGCCGACGAAGCCGTGGCGCTTGAAGGTCAGGCTGACCCACAGCACGTAGACGATCAGCGCCAGGACCGCCGGGTAGGCGATGATCGACGTCACCGGGAACTGGGCGAGCGGGACGATCGACCAGAGGTTCATCATCCAGATGAAGAAGAACATCGAGACGACCAGGGGGACGTACTTCTCGCCCTCCTTGCGCCCGAGGGTCTCGTAGACCACGCCGCGACGGATGAAGTCGTAACCGAACTCGGCGACCATCTGCAGCTTGCCGGGAACCAGCTTCGGCTTGCGGAAGGCGGCCCAGAAGAAGCCGATCACGATGACCGAGCCCAGCAGGGCGAGCAGCATCGGCTTGTTGAAGTACAGGTTGCTGTCCGCGTCGCCCCACAGGGGCTCGAACAGGAACGAGTGCAGGCCCGGAGCCGGGAAGCCACAGCCATCGAAGATGTGGCAGTCGGTCTCGAAGGCGAGCACCTGCGTCGGATCAGCACTCACCGCGGGCTCCTTCAGCGTGGCGCATAGGTACGGCAACCTCGTTGTGTCGGCGCGGCACGAGGCCGCGGTTCGGCACGGGACTGGTCTTACGGATGTGGGGGCGGCTGGGGGGCATCAAGCCTCGCGTTCGAGCAGGCGTCAGCTCGGATGCCCGCGCCCGCGATGCCGCAGTCGGCAACGGACGATAGCAGGAACGCTCACCTGTGCTTGCCCCGGCCCCGTTCCTCACGACGAGCGCCCCGTCTTCTGCGGCTTCTCGTTCTCGGTCGACTCGGGATCGACGTACAAGATCTTGGCCTTCATCTGCGCGCGGGCCTGCGCGGCGACCCAGACGATGGTCGCGGCGACCAGCGCGATCGCGAAGGTCTTGGGGTGGAACAACGACGTGTCCTTGAAGACGGCCACGAAGAAGAACATCAGCAGGATCTGCACCGTGTAGAGCATCAGGCCCATGGCCTGGAACAGGTGCGGAAGCGACTTCGCGACGCGCTGCAGCACGTAGAGCCCGAGACCCATGAAGAAGAGCACGACCAGCGTTCCCACGACGGCGCCGAGCGCACCCTTGCCGCCGGCGAACACACCACTGAGGACCGCGGCGATCGCGCCGGCGGCAGCGGTGGGCACCGCGGTATGGATGAGCATCCGAACGTCGTTGGACGGCATGGCGGCAACTCCGCTTGCTGAGGGGGCAGGGTGTCGTCATGGACGAGCGTAGACCCGGGGTGAGAGGGAGAACCTCGGTCCGGGGGACCGCCGCACTGGGGGACCGTGCGCGCTCGTCCGGCTCCGGTCCGGGCTACTCGTGAACGCTATCACAAACTATTTGATGAGGTCTTTACCTACTTCGTGTGCCGACTGTCACACGAGGGGGTTAAGAGGTGTGCCAGTAACGATTCGGCGCACCTTCTGACTGATATAGGGCCGATTTGCCCACCCAAGCACTCCCCAAGGGCGTCCCTCGGGTGGGTCAAGCTCTAGCCGGATTCTTACCTACTGCGCCTGGGGCACCTAGCGCGGCTGGCGCGAGGACGAGGGCGGGCCGGGCCGGCGGAAC
>NZ_JACADT010001400.1:0-1092 GCF_013421635.1 Streptomyces sp. UH6
CCGCATGACGACGACCACCGACAACGGCGCCCCGCTGCTGAGCGCCGAGGCGCTGCGCGTGACCTTCCCCGGGCGTGACGGCGGGTCGCCCGCGCGGGCCGTGGACGGCGTCGACCTGGACATCCGGCCCGGGGAGATCGTCGCGCTGGTCGGCGAGTCCGGCTGCGGCAAGACCACGCTGGCCCGCTCGCTGCTGGGGCTGGTGCGTCCCACCGGCGGCCGCGTCACCTTCGCGGGGTCGCCGCTGGAGTACCGCGCGCGGGCGCTCAAGGCGTACCGCAAACGGGTCCAGCTGGTGCTCCAGGACCCAACGGGGTCGCTGAACCCCCGGCACACCGTGTACGACGCGGTGGCCGAGGGACTGCGGATCCACGGGTACGACGGCGACGAGCGGACCGCGGTGGCCGGGGCCCTGTCGCGGGCCGGACTGCGGCCGCCGGAGCGGTTCTTCCTGCGCTACCCGCACGAGCTGTCCGGCGGGCAGCGGCAGCGGGTGGTCATCGCGGGCGCGCTGGTGCTGGAACCGGAACTGATCGTGGCCGACGAGCCGGTGGCCTCGCTCGACGCGTCGGTGCGCGGCGAGATCCTCGCGCTGCTGCTGCGGCTGCGGGAGGAGCTGGGGCTGTCGGCGCTGGTCGTCACCCACGACCTGGGGCTGGCGTGGAACATCGCCGACCGGGTCGCGGTGATGTACCTGGGGCGGATCGTGGAGACGGGGCCGGTGGAGGAGGTGCTGACCTCGCCACGGCATCCGTACACCCAGGCGCTGCTGTCGGTGCTGCCGGAGGCGCCGGGCGAGCCGGTGGTCCTCACGGGGGAGCCGCCGGACCCGTCCCGCGTCCCGGGCGGGTGCCGGTTCCACGTGCGGTGCCAGGTGCTGGCGGGCGGTGAGGCGGCGCGGGCCGGCGTCGACGAGGCGTGCCGCACGGTCGACCTCCCCGTGCTGCCGGGCACGGGGGGCACGGCGGCGGCCTGCCACTGGGCGGCGGCCCGGGTGTCCGCCTGACCCTCCGACCGGAGCGCGTCGGGGGTGTCCCCGCTCGAGCGGGGCCGAGAGCCCGCGGTGGGGGCGCCCCCGGTGAGGGCGCCCCT
>NZ_JACADT010001401.1:0-1086 GCF_013421635.1 Streptomyces sp. UH6
CCGCCTCCGTCCGCCGCGACTGGCCCCGGCTGGAGGCCCGGATCCGCGAGGTCGCCGCCTCCGGCCGGTTCACCTCCGGCCCGGTCACCGCGGAACTGGAGGCCGCGATCGCCGAGCGCACCGGCGCCCGGCACGCGGTCGCCGTCGCCAACGGCACCGACGCCCTGGTCATCCTGCTCCGGGCGGCTGGCATCGGCCCCGGCGACGAGGTGATCGTGCCCGCGTACACCTTCTTCGCGACCGCGTCGTGCGTGCTGCACGTGGGCGCGCGGCCGGTCCTGGTGGACGTCCTGCCGGGCAGCTACGCCATGGACCCCGCGCGCGCCGAGGCCGCGATCACCCCGCGTACCAAGGCGATCATGCCGGTGCACCTGTTCTCGCAGATGGCCGACATGGAGGTGCTGCGGGACCTGGCCGACCGGCACGGACTGATGCTCCTGGAGGACAGCGCCGAGGGCATCGACATGCGGGCCGGCGGCGTGCACGCGGGCCTGTGGGGCAGCGGCGGGGTGCTCTCCTTCTTCCCCACCAAGACCCTCGGCTCGCTCGGCGACGCGGGCATGCTCCTCACCGACGACGACCGCGTCGCCGCCCGCGCCCGGCGGCTGCGCCAGCACGGGCAGGACACGGAAGGCACGTACGTCCACGAGGAGATCGGTTACAACAGCCGCTGCGACGAGCTGCAGTCGGCGTTCCTGCTGCACCGATTGGAGCGGCTGACCGAGGAGACCGGGCGGCGCGCCGAACTGGCCGCCCGCTACGACCGGCTGCTCGCGCCGCTGGCCGGGAAGGTGACGACGCCCTGGATGGCGCCCGCCAAGACGCCGAGCAACCAGATCTACTACGTCTACCTCATCGAGTGCGACCGCCGGGACGAACTGGCCGCCCACCTCGAGGCGCACGGCGTCGGCACCGAGGCCTACTACCCGCGCCCGCTCACCGAGCAGCCCCTGCTCGCCCCGCTGCCGGGCTCCCGCCACCCCGTGCCGGTGGCCGCGGCCGCCGCCCGGCGCGCCCTGGCCCTGCCGCTCTACCCCGACCTGACCGACGCGCAGGCCGACCACGTCGCCGCACTGATCCACGCCT
>NZ_JACADT010001402.1:0-1090 GCF_013421635.1 Streptomyces sp. UH6
GCCGCTCACGACCGGGTCCAGACCACGCTGCGCGAGATCGCCGACCACGCCGCCCACACCGACCCCTCGGGCTCCGGCCCGCTGACGCGCGCCCTGTTCACCCCCGCCGGCGCCGCCGTCCTCCTCGGCCTCCTCGCGGTGGCCGCCTCCCTGGTGATCTCGGTGCGCATCGGCCGCGGGATCGTCGCCGACCTGGTGGGACTGCGCAACAGTGCCCTGGAGATCGCCCGCCGCAAACTGCCGCAGGCCATGCGCAAGCTGCGGGCCGGTGAGGAGATCGACGTCCACGCCGAGGCCCCGCACGGCCCGCCCGCCGAGGACGAGACCGGACAGGTGGCCGAGGCACTGGGCACCGTGCACCGCGCCGCCCTGCGCGCCGCCGTCGAGCGCGCCGAACTGGCCGGCGGCATCTCCGGCGTCTTCGTCAACCTGGCGCGGCGCAGCCAGGTGCTGGTGCACCGCCAACTGGCCCTGCTGGACGGTATGGAGCGCCGCGCCGAGGACCCGGACGAACTGAGCGACCTGTTCCGCCTCGACCACCTCACGACCCGCATGCGGCGGCACGCCGAGTCGCTGATCATCCTCTCCGGCGCGGCCCCGGGCCGGGCCTGGAGCAGGCCGGTCTCGCTCACCAACGTGGTGCGCGCGGCCGTCTCGGAGATCGAGGACTACGCGCGGGTCGACGTCCGGCAGCTCGCCGAGGCCGCGGTCACCGGTGCGGCGGTCGCCGACCTCACCCACCTGCTCGCCGAACTCGTCGAGAACGCCGCCCAGTTCTCGCCGCCGCACACCAAGGTGCGGGTCACCGGTGAGGCCGTCGGCAACGGGTACGCGGTGGAGGTCGAGGACCGCGGGCTCGGCATGGGCCCCCAGACCCTGGCCGACGCCAACCGGCGGATCGAGCAGTCCGAGGCGCTGGACCTGTTCGACAGCGACCGGCTGGGGCTGTTCGTGGTCAGCCGTCTCGCCGCCAGGCACGGCATCAAGGTGCATCTGAGGCCCTCGCCCTACGGCGGCACCACCGCCGTGGTGCTGTTGCCGAGGAACCTGCTGCACGAGGAGACGGGGCACGCGGCGGACGGCGCGGACG
>NZ_JACADT010001403.1:0-1078 GCF_013421635.1 Streptomyces sp. UH6
CGCCCCGGGTCAGTCGGCGAGCCGGGCCAGCGTCCACAGGACCATGAGGTCCAGGATCATCACGGCGATGCACCAGATGGGGTAGTACGGGATGAACATGAACTGGCTGACCAGGCTGATCGCCGCGAGCGCCAGGCCCGCGGGGCGGCCCCAGGGGACGCGGGCGAGGAGGGCGACGCCGCCCACCAGCAGGGCGACGCCCAGCACCAGATGGATCCAGCCCCAGGACGTGAGGTCGAAACGGTACTCGTAGTGCAGCGGCGTGCCGAAGAGGCGGTCGCGGGCGATGCCGGCGACACCCTGGAGGATGCTCAGCACACCGCTGAGCACCATGCCGATGCCCGCGAACTGTCCTGGTGCGGACGAGCGTACGCCGTCGCCGGGCCCGTTCCTGTCGTGTCGCACCTCACCGGGGATGCCCGCCATGGCTGTCACCTTTCGTCCTGGTGCGGAACCAGCGGCGGCGTTTTCCGCCACGGTCACAGCGTGGGCCCCGGGTCAGGGCCGGGCGACCGCACGAGGACCGTCCGGGTGACGCCCCCTCACGCGGCTCCCGCCGTCACGCGCGCCTGATCAGTTCCGCGGCCTCGTGGACGATCGCCTCGGGGGGCCGCGCGGCGTCCAGGGTGGCGCCGCGTTCGTCGGGCTCGAGGGGTTCCAGCACCTCGAGCTGGGAGTCGAGCAGGGTCTCCGGCATGAAGTGGCCGGTGCGATCGTGGAGCCGGGCGGCGAGGAGGTCGCGGTCGGCGGTGAGGTGGAGGAACAGGGCGGAGGGGCAGGCGGAGCGCAGTGCGTCGCGGTAGCGCCGCCGCAGCGCGGAGCAGGCGACCGATCCGCCGGTGCCCGTGGCCTCGTGGGCGTTCAGCCAGTGGCCGACCGACTCCAGCCAGGACACGCGGTCCTCGTCGTCCAGGGGCACGCCGGAGGTCATCTTGCGGATGTTGCCGGGCGGGTGGAAGTCGTCCGCCTCGGCGAAGGGCAGGCCGAGCCGCTCGGCCAGGAGGCGGGCGACCGTGGTCTTGCCCACGCCGGAGACGCCGATGACCACGACGCACGGCGCGCCGGCCCCGGCCCCGTC
>NZ_JACADT010001404.1:0-1073 GCF_013421635.1 Streptomyces sp. UH6
GTGCTGGGCCGGGGCCGCACCGGCTCCGGCAAGACGCTGGCGTTCGGGCTGGCGCTGCTGGCCCGTCTGGCCGGGCAGCGCGCCGAGTCGCGTCAGCCGCTGGGCCTGGTCCTGGTGCCCACCCGTGAGCTGGCCCAGCAGGTCACCGACGCGCTGACGCCGTACGCGCAGGCGCTGCGGATGCGGCTCACCACGGTGGTCGGCGGCATGTCGATCGGCCGCCAGGCCAGTGCGCTGCGCGGCGGCGCGGAGGTCGTGGTGGCCACGCCGGGCCGTCTGAAGGACCTCATCGACCGCGGCGACGTCCGGCTGGACCGGGTGTCGATCACGGTCCTCGACGAGGCCGACCAGATGACCGACATGGGCTTCATGCCGCAGGTCACCGCGCTGCTGGACCTGGTGCGCCCGGACGGGCAGCGGATGCTGTTCTCGGCCACCCTGGACCGCAACGTGGACCTGCTGGTGCGCCGCTACCTGCACGACCCGGTGGTCCACTCGGTGGACCCGTCGGCGGGCGCGGTCACCACGATGGAGCACCACGTGCTGCACGTGCACGAGGCCGACAAGCACGCGACGACCACGGAGATCGCCGCCCGCGACGGCCGGGTGATCATGTTCCTGGACACCAAGCACGCGGTGGACCGGCTCACCAAGCACCTGCTGTCGGTGGGCGTGCGCGCCTCCGCGCTGCACGGTGGCAAGTCGCAGCCGCAGCGGACGAGGACGCTGGCCCAGTTCAAGGACGGCCTGGTGAACGTGCTGGTCGCCACGAACGTGGCGGCGCGCGGCATCCACGTCGACAACCTCGACCTGGTCGTCAACGTCGACCCGCCGGCCGACCACAAGGACTACCTGCACCGCGGTGGCCGTACGGCCCGTGCGGGCGAGTCCGGCACGGTCGTCACGCTGGTGCTGCCGAACCAGCGCCGGGAGATGGACCGGCTCATGTCGGACGCGGGCATCACGCCGCGGATCGCGAAGGTGCGCTCGGGCGAGGCGGAGCTGACGCGGATCACCGGTGCGCAGGCGCCGTCGGGTGTTCCGGTGGTCATCCAGTCGCCGCAGGCCGCCGC
>NZ_JACADT010001405.1:0-1100 GCF_013421635.1 Streptomyces sp. UH6
CGCTGGTTGTTTCCGAGGGGCTCGGCCGCGGCGGCCAGGGCGGGGTCACCGGGGCTGGGGATGGTCTGCGGTTCCCACACGCCGTCGCAGTCGAGCTGGTCCGAGCCGTCTCCGCCGATGATCTTGTCGCAGCTCGTCTCGTAGACACCGCCGTCCGTCGTCAGTACCTCGATCCTGACGACGTGGGCCACCTCGGAGACGGAGACGCCGCAGGCACCCTCCGGGTAACCGCCGCCGGGGGTCTGCGTGAGGTCGTACCAGGTGAAATCGCGTCCGACGCCTCCGGTGACGTTCTTGATCCCGGCGTAGGCGACGCCGTTCGACACCACCGCCTTGGCCTCGTACATCTCTTGCGCCACGGAGTCGATGTCGTAGCAGCTGGCCGGGCCGGCCGGCCCGGGCTCGCCCTGCGGGCCCGGCTCGCCCTGGGGGCCCTCGGGGCCCTGGGGTCCTTCGGGACCGTCGGCACCCGGACGCCCCGGGAGCCCCGGGATTCCGGGAGGGCCGAACTCGCCTTGGGGACCCTCGGGGCCCATCTCGCCGGGCTCACCCTGGGGACCGGGCTCGCCCATGGGCCCTGGAGGCCCTTCCGGCCCCTCCATGCCGGGAGGACCCTCGGGGCCCATCTCACCGGGCTCACCCTGGGGGCCGGGCTCACCCTGCTCACCTTGCGGACCCGTCTCACCGGGCTCGCCCTGAGGCCCGGGCTCACCCTGGGGGCCGGGCTCACCCTGAGGCCCGGGGTCGCCCTGCTCACCCTGTTCACCCTGCGGGCCGGTCTCACCCGTCTCGCCCTGGGGACCGGGCTCGCCCTGTGGACCCGGGTCGCCCTGCTCACCCTGCGGACCCGTCTCACCAGGATCACCCTGAGGCCCGGGCTCGCCCTGCGGGCCGGGGTCGCCCTGCTCACCCTGCTCTCCCTGCGGACCGGTCTCACCCGCCTCGCCCTGGGGCCCTGGCTCGCCCTGCGGCCCCGGGTCGCCCTGCGGGCCGGGATCACCCTGCTCGCCCTGCGCGCCCGTCTCGCCCTGAGGACCGTCCTCGCCCTGCGGGCCGGCCTGTCCTTCCGGACCCTCCGGTCCTGCGGGACCGGCCGGACC
>NZ_JACADT010001406.1:0-1071 GCF_013421635.1 Streptomyces sp. UH6
GCCGTCGTCGACGAGCACGATGGCGGAGCCGCCGAAGCCGCCGCCGGTCATCCGCGCTCCGAGGGCGCCGGCCGACAGCGCCGCGTCGACCACCGCGTCGAGTTCGGGCGCCGAGACCCGGAAGTCGTCGCGCAGTGAGGCGTGGCCCTCGGTGAGGACGGGGCCGATGGCCCGGGTGTCCCCGGCGGACAGGAGCCCCACGACGCGCTCGACCCGCTCGTCCTCGGTGACGACGTGCCGGACCAGCCGCCGGATCTCCTCGTCGTCGATGCGCACGAGCGCCTCGTCCAGGTCCGCGTAGGGGATGTCCCGCAGCGCCCGCACGCCGAGGAGTTCGGCGCCGCGTTCGCAGCCGGCCCGGCGCTTGCCGTACTCGCCGCCGCTGTGGGAGTGCTTGACCTGGGTGTCGACGACGAGCAGCCGCATGCCCTCGGCGGCGAGGTCGAAGGGGATCTGGCGCCTGGTGCCGTCGCGGGTGTCGAGGAAGAGGGCGTGTCCGGCCTCGCAGCAGGCGGAGGCGGTCTGGTCCATGATCCCGGTGGGCGCGCCGACGTACTCGTTCTCGGCGCGCTGGCAGAGCCGGGCGAGGAGCGCCCGGTCGAGGCCGAGGCCGAAGAGGTCGTCGAGGGCGAGGGCGATGACGACCTCGAGCGCGGCGGAGGAGGAGAGCCCGGCTCCGCTGGGGACGGTGGAGGCGAGGTGGACGTCGGCCCCGGTGACCCGGTGTCCGGCGTCGTCCAGGGCCCAGACGACGCCCGCGGGGTAGGCGGTCCACCGCTTGTCGGAGCCGGGGAGGAGTTCGTCGACGCGGCGCTCGACGACGCCGCCCGGGACGTCGGCGGAGGAGAGGCGCAGTACGCCGTCCTCGCGGGGTGAGACCGCGGCGACGGCGACGTGGGGCAGGGCGAAGGGCATGACGAAGCCGTCGTTGTAGTCGGTGTGCTCGCCGATGAGGTTGACGCGGCCCGGGGCGGCCCAGACGCCGGCCGGTGCGGCGCCGTACAGCTCGGCGAACCGGCGGGCGACGGCCTCGGCGGCGGCCTCGGGGGCCTCGACGGCCTCGGTCATGTG
>NZ_JACADT010001407.1:0-1071 GCF_013421635.1 Streptomyces sp. UH6
GGACTTCCCGGCGCCCGTCGTGCCGACGAGCGCCACGGTCTCGCCCGGCGCGATCCGCAGCCGCAGACCGTCGAGGACCCGCCGGCCGCCGGGGTAGGCGAAGGACACCGCGTCGAACTCGACCTCGCCGCGCAGCCGCCGGACCTCGCGCGGCCGCCGGGCGGCGGGCGTGCCCGTCGACGTCCGCATCAGGGCCCGCAGCCGCGCCAGGCCGATGACCGCCTGCTGGTAGCCGTCGAACACCTGCGACAGCTGCTGGATCGGCGCGAAGAACAGCTCCACGTACAGCAGGAAGGCGATGAGCGTGCCCGCGGTCAGCCGCCCCTGGGTCACCTGCCCGGCCCCGACGGCCAGCACGGCCGCCGCCGCGAGCGTGCCCAGGAACTCCACGAACGGGAAGAACACGCTCATGCACCGCTGCGCGCGCAGCCGCGCGTCCCGGAACTCGCCGGCCAGCACGGCGAAGCCGCGGGCGTTGTGCTCCTCGCGGCGGAACGCCTGGGTGACCCGGATCATGGCGACGTTCTCCTGGAGGGCCGCGTTCACGACGCTGACGCGCTCCCGCGCCTCCCGGTACGCGGGCACCGAGTACCGGCGGAAGACGGCCGTCGCGGCGGCGAGCACCGGCACCACCACGACCAGGACCAGGGCGAGTTCCGCGTCGATCACGAGCAGCGCGACGAGCACGCCGGTGATCGTCAGCACGCTGACCACCGCCGTGATGAGGCCCGTCTGCACGAACGTCGACAGAGCGTCCACGTCCGTGGTCATCCGGGTCATGATCCGGCCGCCGAGTTCACGCTCGTAGTAGTCCAGCCCGAGCCGCTGCAACTGGGCGAACGTCTTGACCCGCAGCACGTACAGCAGGCGCTCGCCGGTGCGGCCCGTCGTCCTCACCTGCGCGACGCCGACGGCCCAGTTGGCCGCCACCACCAGCGCGGCGGCGACCGTGGCCGTGAGCAGGGCGCCGTGGACGCCCCGGGCCACGCCGTCGTCGACGCCGTGGCGTACCAGGACCGGCACGGCGATCTGCGCCAGGGCGTCGAGCGAGACGAGCAGGAGCCCGAGCGC
>NZ_JACADT010001408.1:0-1070 GCF_013421635.1 Streptomyces sp. UH6
GCGGGACCGAACCGGCCGCCGAGCGCGGCACCGGGGCCCTCCCCCGGCCCGCCGCCCGCAAGCGGTATTCGGCCCGAGTGCGCCCTTTCCTTTTCCCCGTTTTCAATTACGCTCCGGACGCCCGGCGTTGTGGGAGAGGCCCCGCCCGCACGCCGTCCGATTCCTGAGAGCCGTTGCTTACCATTGGCCAGGACACGACATTCGAGGGGAGCGGTGACCGTGCCACACGACCTCCAGGACCCAGCCGACCACCGCTCCGGCCTGACGAACGAGCAGGTCATCGGTCAGGAGGAGTTGCTCGCCGCGGCCCGGCGAAGACTCGACCGCGGCGGCGGGGTGCTCCTCCACGGACCGGCCGGAATCGGCAAATCGACGGTCCTGAGGGCACTGGCAGCGGAATATGCCGGAAAGTCGCGGACGGTGCTGCGCTGTTCGGCGACCGAGTCGGAATCCCATCTCCCCTTCCTGGCCATCGCCGATCTCCTCGGCCCCGTCCTGGACCGGGTCGCCGGCTCTCTGCCCACCGCCCAGCACACGGCGCTGGAGGCCGCGCTCACCGGGCACGGCGAGACGGTGCTGCAGCCGGACGGGCACCACGGCCTGGCCCTGCGGCTGGCGGTACTGGCGGCCTTCCGCGCCCTGGCCTCCGAAGGGCCGGTGCTGGTGGTAGCGGACGACCTCCAGTGGCTGGACCGGGCCAGCACCGAGCTCCTCGGGTTCGCCGCCCGCCGGATCAACGGCAGCCGGGTGCGGATGCTCTGCGCGCTGCGCACCGAGAGCCCCGACGGGCTGGACGTCGGCACCTGCCTGCGCGGTCTGCCGCACGACTCCGAGGCGCTGCGGGTGGCCCCGCTGGAGCGCGCGCAGATCTCCGCGCTGCTCACCCGCCGCGGGCACCGGTCGCTGCCCCGTTCCACCGTGCGGGCCATCGGCGCGGCCAGCGACGGCAACCCGATGTTCGCGCTGGAGCTCGGCCGCGCGCCTGGACACCGGCCGTACACCGGACGCCAGCACCGCCGACCTGGCCGACGTCGCCGTCGGCGCCCTCCCCCAGCCGCTGTCGTATCTGA
>NZ_JACADT010001409.1:0-1069 GCF_013421635.1 Streptomyces sp. UH6
GGCCGCGCGATCGCCAGGCGACCGGCAGTGGCGCGAGCACGTCCGGACGCCCACCGGTCGCGGCAGCCGCCGCGCGCCCACCGGTCACGGAAGTCTCGGGGCACTCACCGGTCACGGAAGTCTCCGGGCGCTCACCGGTCACGGATGTCTCCGGGCGCTCACATGTCACGGAAGTCCACCCTTGGATCGAACAGGCCGTACAGCAGGTCGGCGAGGAGGTTGCCGAGGAGGACGGCGACGGTGGCGAAGGCGGTCAGCGCGGCCAGCAGCTGGAAGTCCACGGCGGTGGCGGCGCGCACGGTGGCGTCGGCGATGCCCGGCCAGCTGAAGACGGTCTCCACCAGCAGCGCCCCGGTGATCAGTTCGGGCACCCGGGAGCCGATCAGGGTGAGCACCGGCAGCAGCCCGGACCGCAGGGCGTGCCGCAGCAGGACGGTCCGCTCGGCGAGGCCGCGGGCGCGGGCCCCGCGCACCGGGTCCTCGGCGAGCGCGTCCACGACCCCCTGCCGGACGTAGAGCACGAACCAGGGCAGCTGGGAGACGGCCAGCACACCGGCGGGCAGCACCAGGTGCTCGGCCACCTCGCCGAAGGAGACGTACGACGACCCGCTGTCGGTGAGCCCGCCCGCCGGCAGCACGTCGAGGCGCAGCGCGAAGAGCCACACGGCCAGCAGCGCCAGCCAGAAGACCGGGGCGGCGGAGAGGGTGTACGCCGACCCGGTGACCGTCCGGTCGAGCAGGCCGCCGGGGCGGCGTGCGGCGAGCACGCCGAGCAGCGTGCCCACGCACACGGCCACCGCGAACGCCACCGCGCACAGCAGGGCCGACCAGACGGCGCGCTCGGTGATCACCTCGAGGACCGGCTGCCGCAGCACCGTGGAGTCGCCGAGGTCGCCGCGGAGGGCAGCGGTCAGCCAGTCCCACCAGCGCACCGCGAACGACTCGCCCACGCCGAGGTTGGCGGCGAGCCGGTCCAGGGTCTCCTGGTCGGCGCTGAGCGCCGCGTCGCCCGCGTAGCCGCGCACCGGGTCGAACGGCGAGGCGGCGGCCAGCGCGAAGACGCCGAGGG
>NZ_JACADT010000141.1:0-8945 GCF_013421635.1 Streptomyces sp. UH6
CCGTCGTCCGCCGCGGCGGCGGAGCAGGCCGCGGGACCCGGCGCGCAGACGGGAACCGCCCCGCGCGACATCACGCGGGGCGGTACCTGTGAGACGCGGGACGGGCTCACCGAGGCGGTCGGCGACATCGTGACGGTGCCGGCCGGCGGGAGCGCCACCAGTGTCGCCGTGTGCCCGGACGGCATGACCGCGGTCTCCGGCGGCTGGTCCACCGTCGAGCCCGGCCTGGTGCAGGGGGTCTCCCAGCGACTGGGCTCCGACAGCTGGCGGGTGGTCTTCGACAACCCGACGGCCGAGGAGCTCAGCGGGATCGCCTTCGCCTACTGCGCCGGTGAGGAGGAGTAGGCGAAGGCGGTCCCAGGCCGTCATTCGGCCTTGCTGACCTCCGTCGGGCAGAGCAGCTCCCGGTCGTGCCCGACCACCCGGGTCTCACCGGTCAGGGTGAGCGGGAAGACGTGCCGCACGTCCGCCGAGGAGGCGGCGAGGCGCAGCTCCAGCCTTCCCGGCTCGACCACCCGGGTGCCGGCGCGGCCGGTGAACGACGAGAGGTCGGCGTGGAACCGGAAGGTCACCCGGCGCGCCTCGCCGGGGGACAGCTCCACGCGCTGGTAGCCGATCAGGCGCATGTCCGGGCGGGTGACCGTGGCGACGGGGTCGTGCAGGTACAGCTGCACCACCTCGGTGCCGGCCAGGTCGCCGGTGTTGCGCACGGTCGCCGACACCTCGTACGTGCCGTCGGTGCCGATCTCGGCGCCGGAGGCCGGGGCCTCGAAGACCTCCCAGGCGAACGAGGCGTACGACAGGCCGTGGCCGAACGGGTAGAGCGGCGACGGGTCGAGGTTGGTGATCTCGTTGGCCAGGCCCAGCGGCGGCTGGAGGTAGGTCCACGGCTGGCCGCCCGGGTCGCGCGGCACGCTGATGGGCAGCCGGCCGGACGGGGAGACCCGACCGGAGAGCACGCCGGCCACCGCGGAGCCGCCCTCCTCGCCGGGGAAGAAGCCCTGGACGACACCGGCGAGCCGGTCCGCCCAGCGGCCCAGCGCGTACGGCCGGCCGGTGAGCAGCACCAGGACGACCGGCTTGCCGGTCTCCAGGAGCGCGTCCAGCAGTTCGCCCTGCACGCCCGGCAGGGCGAGGTCGGCGGCGTCGCAGCCCTCACCCGAGGTGCCGCGGCCGAAGAGCCCGGCCCGGTCGCCCAGCACGGCGACGACCACGTCGGAGGAGGAGGCCAGCGAGGAGGCGTCCGCGAACCCGGAGGTGTCGGGGTCCTGGGTGTCGCATCCGGCGGCGAACTCCACCGTGGCGTCCGGGAACTCGCCCCGCAGAGCCTCGAGCACCGTGGGGATCTCCACCCCGAGTTCGACCTCGGGGTGGTGCGGCAGCACGTGGGAGGGGAACGAGTAGCAGCCGAGCATCGCCATCGCGTCGTCGGCGCGCGGACCGACCACGGCGATGCGACGGCCCGCGGAGGGGCCCAGCGGCAGGGCGCCGCCGCCGTTGGCCAGCAGCACCACCGACTCCTCGGCGATCTTGCGGGCGAGCGCGCGGTTGCCGGCGGAGTCCAGGTCGAGGGAGCCCTTGGGCTCCGGCGACCAGCCCTCGTCCAGCAGGCCCAGTTCGCACTTCTGGAGCAGCACCCGGCGTGCGGCCCGGTCCACCAGGTCCTCGGAGACCCGGCCCGCGCGCACCTCCTCCACCAGCGGCTTGCCGTAGCAGCGCAGGGTGGGCAGCTCGACGTCGACGCCCGCCTCCAGCGCCACCCGGGCGGCGTCGCCGAGGCCGTCCGCGACCCGCTGCAGGCTCTCCAGGAAACCGACGCCGAAGTAGTCGGCGACCACGGTGCCGGTGAAGCCCCACCGCTCGCGCAGCAGGTCGGTGAGGAGGGACGCGTCGGAGTGCGAGGGAACGCCGTCGATCTCCGTGTAGGCGGCCATCACCGATCGTGCCCCGCCGTGCCGCAGCCCGTGCTCGAACGGAGGCAGCGTCACGTCGGCGAACTCGCGCTCGCCGGCGCGCACCGGGGCGTGGTTGCGGGCGCCCGCCGAGGAGGCGTAGCCGGCGAAGTGCTTGAGGGTGGCCACCACACCGGTGGACTCGAGGCCGCGCACGTACGCGGAGGCGACCGTGCCGACCAGGTACGGGTCCTCGCCGATGGTCTCCTCGACCCGGCCCCAGCGCAGGTCGCGCACCACGTCCAGCACGGGCGCGAGGCCCTGCTGGACACCGGCCGCGACCAGGTCGGAGCCGATGCGGCGGCCCAGCTCCTCGACCAGCTGCGGGTCGAAGGAGGCGCCCCAGGCGAGCGGCACCGGGTACGCGGTGGCGCCCCAGGCCGTGAACCCGGCCAGGCATTCCTCGTGGGCGACGGCCGGGATGCCGAACCGGTTGGCGGCCATGATCGTCCGCTGGGCCCGGGCGAGCGCGCGGGCGCCCTCGTCCGGGGCGATCGGCGCGGTGCCGTAGGAACGGGTGATCTGGCCCAGGCCGTGGGCGATCACCTCGTCCCAGTTCCAGTCGGTGGCCATTTCGTGCTGGTGGGGGGCGACGCCGGCTTCCGCGTCCGTAGAGGCGCCGACCCACACTCCGTAGAGCTGTGCGGCCTTCTCCTCCAGGGTCATCCGGGAGAGAAGATCCTCGACACGGGCTTCGGCGGACAGTGCGGAATCGCGCCAGGGGGCGGTCATGATGCTCCTGAGAGAAGTGTTACTTGCCGCCGACGCCCATCAACCCGCTCACCAGGGCCCGTCGGGCCACCAGGTAAACGACGAAGATCGGCACGCCGGAAAGGACGACGGAGGCCAGCAGCGCGGGAATGTTGACGCCGAACTGGCTGACGTAGTTGTACAGACCCAGGGTGAGGACCCGGGGTTCTTCGGACTGGGTGAAGATCAGGGGGAACAGGAAGCCGTTCCAGGCCTGCAGCGCGGAGAAGATGATCACCGTGCTGATGCCGCCCTTGGCCAGCGGAATCACCAGCTGGAAGAGCATACGGGTCGGCGAGGCACCGTCGATGGCCATGGCCTCGTACGACTCCTCGGAGATGTCGCGCAGGGTGCCGACCAGGATCAGCACCGAGACCGGCATGGCGAAGGCGGCCGTCGGCAGGACGATCGCCCACAGGCTGTCGTAGACGTTGAGCTTGGTGATCATCAGGTAGAGCGGCACCACCACGGCCTGCGCCGGGATGGCCACGCCGAGGAGGAGCAGCCGGAACGCGCTGCCCGACCAGAAGCCGCGGTTGCGGACCGCGACGAAGGCCAGGGGAACCGAGAGCCCGACAACGATGGCAACGACGCCGAGGGCGGCCAGCGCGGTGTTCAGCAGGTAGTGCGGGAAGCCGGACTCCAGCACCAGGCTGTAGTTGTCCAGCGTCGGATCGCTCGGAGGCTTGAGGGCGTTGCGGCCCACCGCCTCCTCGGGTCCGGCGAGCGAGGTCGTGATCATCGCGTAGAGGGGGATGATCACGATGAGCAGCCACACGAACGAGGCGACACCCGCGACGGGGTTGCTCCGCCTCGACCGGGAGCGGCGCGGCGCGGTGGCGGTGCTGCGGTGGGACATGTGGGTCACATCCCCTCTCGGGCGCTGCGCATGGAACCGAATCCGGTGATCCGGACCATCAGCAGGGAGAGGCCGGTCGCGGCGAACACCAGGAAGGTGGCGACCGCGCTGGCGTAGCCGAAGTCGTAGGACCGGAAACCGGCTTCGTACATCAGGTACGGCAGGATCGCGGTGTCGGTGCCCGGTCCGCCCTGGGTGAGGATCAGCACGGTCTCGAAGTAGGTCAGCGAGCCCACCACCATCAGCACACTGGACATCGCCATGGTGTGCCGCAGCTGGGGCAGCGTGATGGAGAAGAACTGGCGTACCCGGCCGGCCCCGTCGATCGCGGCGGCCTGGTACAGGACCTCGGGTATCTGCCGCGCGCCACCCTGGTAGATCAGGGTGTGGAACGGGATGAACTGCCAGCCGCCGACGAAGACGATCGCCAGGAAGGCGCCCGAGGTGGTGCCGAGCGTGTCGCCCTTGATGACGCCGAAGTTCGGGTCGAGGAGGGCGAAGAAGAGCAGTGCGATCGCCGTGGAGGACAGCAGGAACGGCGTGAAGAAGATCGCCGACAGGACAGCGCGGTTGCGCTGCGCGCCGGCGGCCCAGACACCGAGCAGAAGCGCGATGACGGTCTGGAAGACCCAGCTGACCACGGTCAGCAGAACGGTGACCGTCAGTGACTGGGTGAGGCGAGGATCGCTGACGAGGTTGCGCCAGTTCTCCAGTCCCACGAATTCGGGGTCGCCGAGGCCGTTCCACTCGGTGAACGAGAGGTAGACGGCCAACGCCATCGGAGCGACGGCGAAGAACAGGAAGAACAGGACGCCGGGCAGCGCCCAGGACGCGTTCGGGCGACCCACCTGGGTTGCCCGAACGCCGCCCTTGGGCGCTGCGTCGGCGGTTTTGGTGACCGGCTCGGTCACTTGAGCCCCTTCAGTGCGGTGACGAACTCCTTGGGCGAGGACTGGCCCAGGAAGAGCTTGTCGATCTCGGTGAGCATCGGAGCGGACCAGTCGGGCTTGACGGCCTGGTCCCAGCTGAGGGTGAACGCGGGGGCGTTCTGGACCAGCTCGTACTGGAACTTCGCGAACTCCGGGTTGGGCGAGTCGTCGAGGAGCGCGCCCGCGTTGGCGGTGGTGGGGATGTCGCCGTTGGCGATCAGCGCCTTGGTGTACTCCTCGGACGCGCAGGTCTTGAGGAACTCGATCGCCGCTTCCCTGTTCTGGGTACGGGAGCTGAGCGACCAGTAGTTGGTCGGGTTGCCGACGACGTTCCTGATGTCGCCCGCGCCGCCGTCGTAGGCCGGGAAGGCGACCCAGCCGAGGTCCTTCTCGGCGAACGCCTTGAACTTGCCGAGCTGGGTCGGGTACTCCCACGAGCCCATGAGGTGCATGGCGGCCTTGCCCTTGGCCAGCAGGGCGGAGGCGCCGCCGTTGTTGTACTGGACGGAGCTGAAGCCCTTGCCGAACGCCTCGTTGTCGACCAGGCCCTTGATCTCCTCGGCCGCGCGGAGCACCGCCGGGTCGCCCCAGGCGGCGGGGTCGCCGGACTGGATCTTGCGGAAGACCTCGGGGCCGCCGATGCGGTCCACCAGGTACGACACCCACATCAGCTCGGTCCACTTGTCCGCACCGCCGAGCGCGAACGGCTGGATGCCCCTGGCCTTGAACTTCTTGTTGACGTCGAGCAGCTGGGTCCAGCTGGTCGGCGGCTCGAGGCCGGCGTCCTTGAAGACCTTCTTGTTGAAGAACAGCAGGACGGGCTGCATGCCACGCATCGGAATCCCGTACGGGCGGCCCTCGAGCGCACCGGACTGGATGATCGACGGCAGGAAGCCGTTCTTCAGCGCCGGGGTGGACTCGATGATGTCGTGCAGGTCGATGAGCTGGTCCTCGTCGACGTAGGCCTTGATCGAGCCGCCGCCCCAGTTGAAGAACAGGTCCGGCGCGCTCGGCGAGCCCATGGCGGTGCGCAGCTTGGCCGGGTAGTCGCTGCCCGGAATGCGCTGCAGCTTGATCGTGCCGCCGGTCTTCTTGGCGGCGGAGGACGCGTTGAAGGTCTTGATCGCGTCTTCCTGGATCCTCGCGGCGTCGTCTCCCCAGACGAAGGCCGTCAGCTCGCTGTCCTTCTTGCCACTGCCGGAATCACTGGAACCACAGGCGGTGAGACCGGCGGAGAGCATGGTGGCGCCACTGACGCCGAGGAACCAACGCCTGCTGTAGGACTCCATGGACTAGCACTCCTTGAAGGAAGCGGTCTTCCTTGACCGCAACGGGGATCGGGCGCCGTGGGGTGCTTGCCCGTCGGGTGACTCTCGGCACGGCCCGGTGGGGATGCTTCCTTCGAAGCTTTCGAACGATGCCGCGAATGTTTTGGGAACCTAAGCGCGTCGGAGGGGTTCGTCAAGAGGTAGCGCAGATATACGATCCCGAACCATGACGTCTCCGGATTCCGCCGAAACCCCCTCCGTGCCCCGGCAGGGGCGCACAGCGACGCTTGCCGAGATCGCCCGGGCGGCCGGTGTGTCCGCTCCGACTGTTTCGAAAGTCCTCAACGGCAGGGCCGACGTGGCTCCTGCGACCCGTTCCCGCGTGGAGCGCCTGCTGCGGAGCCACGGTTACCGCAGGCGGCGTGCGGACGCCTCCAGGTCCCCGCTGATCGAACTCGTCTTCCACGAACTGGAGAGCGCCTGGGCGATGGAGGTCATCCGCGGGGTGGAGCGCGCCGCCCGGCGCGCGGGCCTCAGCGTGGTGCTCTCGGAGAGCGCCGGACGCCATACGCCCGGGGGGAGTTGGGCGGACCAGGTGGCCGCCCGCAGGCCGCACGGCGTGATCCTGGTCCTGTCCGGGCTGGACGAGGGCCAGCGTACGCTGCTGACGAGCCGGTCCATCCCGTTCGTGGTGATGGACCCGGCCGGCGACCCCGGCGCCGACGTGCCCTCGGTCGGCGCCACCAACTGGCAGGGCGGCCTCTCCGCCACCCGCCACCTGGTGGAGCTCGGGCACACCCGGATCGGCGCCATCAGCGGCCCCACCCGGATGATGTGCGCGCGGGCGCGGGTGGACGGCTACCGTGCCGCGCTGGAGACCGCCGGGCTGGCCGTGGACCCGGACCTGATCATCGACGGTGACTTTCATCACGAGGCCGGTTACCGGCTCGGCCTGGACCTGCTGCGCCGGGAGAACCGGCCCACGGCGGTCTTCGCCGGCAACGACCTCCAGGCGCTGGGCATCTACGAGGCGGCGCGCGAACTCGGGCTGCGGATCCCCGACGACCTGAGCGTCGTGGGCTTCGACGACCTGCCGGTGGCCCGCTGGGTGGGGCCGCCGCTGACGACCGTCCGGCAGCCGCTCACCGAGATGGCCGAGGCGGCCACCAGGATGGTTCTCGAACTGGGACGCGAGGAGAAGCCCACGGCGGGCGCGCGAATGGAACTGGCCACCAGTTTGGTGGTGCGGAGCAGCACGGCTCCTCCCGCCGCGGGGGCGATCTGAGTCGCAAGTGGCCGCCGAAACTTTCGGTCGATCGATTCGGCGGCCGACCCGACCCGGGACGGGCCGAACCGGCCCGTCCCGCGGCTCCGCCCCGGTTCGTTCCGCGGCTCCGCCCCGGCTGTCGCTCCGGCCGTCGTCCCGGCCCGTCGTCCGGCCGCCGTCCGGTGGGAGATTCCCTCCCGGGCCGGTGCGGACTTATCTTCTGCTCCGTGACTGAAGCAGAGGGGCGCGGCGGGCGCGGGCGGGGAGCCGCCGTCCGGACGCCGAACAGGCGCTGGACCAGGGCCGTCGGATACACGCTCGGGGGAGTGCTGGTGCTCGGTGCCGCCGGTGGCGGCTGGGCGTACTGGCATCTGGACGGCAACATCCGCAGCGTCGACATCGACGCGGCGCTGGGGGACGACCGGCCGCACGTGCCGGTGGGCATGCCCGTGGGGACCGGCGAGCCGTCGCCGGAGGACGGTGCGCGGGGCGGCGGGGGCGGGGCGCTGGACATCCTGGTGCTCGGCTCCGACTCCCGCGACGGCGAGGAGAACCACCGCCTCGGGGGCGGCGACGCGTCCGGCGGGGCGCGTTCGGACACCGCGATGGTGGTGCACCTGGACGAGGGCAGGACCTCGGCGACCGTGGTCTCGATACCGCGCGACACCCTGGTGACCCGCCCGGCCTGCCCGCTGCCGGAGGGCGGCTCCACCGCCGTCGCGCACGGCGTGATGTTCAACAGCGCCTACGCGGTGGGCGGGCCGGTCTGTGCGGTGAAGACCGTGGAGGCCATGTCCGGGGTGCCGGTGGACCACTACCTGGAGATCGACTTCGCCGGATTCGCCGACCTGGTGGACGCGTTGGGCGGCGTCACGGTGGAGCTGGAGCAGCCCATCGACGACGACAGGAGTCACCTGCACATCGAGGCCGGTGTCCACCGCCTCGACGGCGAACAGGCGCTGGCCCTCGCCCGCACCCGTCACGGAGTCGGTGACGGAAGCGACCTGGGGCGCATAGGGCTCCAGCAGAAACTGGTGAAGGCGCTGCTGGAGGAGGTCACGCGGGCGGACCTGCTGACCGATCCGGTGCGCCTGTACCGGGTGGCCGACGCGGCGACCTCCGGCCTCACCGCCGACACCGGCCTCGACTCGCTGGAGGAACTGGCCGGCTTCGGGCGGAGCCTGCGCGGTCTCCCGCCCGAGGCGGTCCGGACGGTGACCCTTCCGGTCGTCCCCGCCCCGGCCGACCGGAACCGAGTGGTGCCCGACGAGCCGGAGGCGGGGGACCTGTGGGCCTCGCTGCTGCCGGGGGCGGACCCGGTGGCGCCGGAACCGGAGGCGTCGTCCTCCCCGGACGGCCGGTCGACCGTGCCGTCCACCGGGCTCTCGGCCCTCTCGTCGCAGTAACGTTTCCGCCCAGGCCGGTCCGGCAGGAAGCCGGTCGGGCAGGAAGCCGTTCCGGCGGGACGCCGCGGCCGGGCAGGGCGCCGTGGCCGCGCAGGACCGGTGGCCTCAGCGGGGCAGCGGGTGCCCCAGCAGCATCGTCGGGGCGCCCGCCACGCGGGTGAGGAAGACCGTCACGGCGTTCCGGCCCTGCGGCTTGGGCAGCGCCTTGCGGCGCAGTTCCTCCGGCTCGACCGCCGAACCGCGCTTCTTCACGGTGAGGGTGCCGACCTGACGTTCCCGCAGCAGCGCCTTCAGCTTCTTGACGTTGAAGGGGAGCGTGTCGGTGATCTCGTACCCGGTGGCGTACGGGGTGGGGTGCGGCTCGTCGGAGGTGACGAAGGCGATGGTCTCGTCGATCAGGCCGCCGCCGACCTCCGCGGCCACCTCGGCGACCAGATGCGCGCGGATCACCGCGCCGTCCGGCTCGTACAGGTACCGGCCGACGGGACGGACGGCCGGATCGGGCAGCCCCCGG
>NZ_JACADT010001410.1:0-1069 GCF_013421635.1 Streptomyces sp. UH6
CCCGCGGTGATCACGCAGCTGCTGGCGCTGCCGGTGGCCTACAGCCTGCTCCAGGCCGACAGCGTGGCCATCTGGGCGGGCATCCTGCTCGCCGCCGCCGCCGTGGTGGGCCTGATGCTGCTGGTCCACCCGGCGACGGCGCGGGCCCTCGGCGTGCGGGGCCCCGGCCGGGAGTAGCGGGCGCGCGTCACTCCTCGATGAGGAGCTTCTCCCGGAGCTGGGCCAGGGTGCGGGCCAGGAGCCGGGAGACGTGCATCTGGGAGATGCCCACCTCCTGTGCGATCTGCGACTGCGTCATGTTCCCGAAGAACCGCAGCAGCAGGATCCGCTTCTCGCGCGGCGGGAGGTCCTCCAGCAGGGGCTTGAGCGACTCCCGGTACTCGACGCCCTCCAGCGCCTCGTCCTCCGCGCCCAGCGTGTCGGCGACGGCCGGCGACTCGTCGTCCGTGTCCGGCACGTCCAGGGAGAGCGTCGAGTAGGCGTTGGCCGACTCCAGGCCCTCCAGGACCTCCTCCTCGGAGATCCCCAGCCGCTCGGCGAGCTCGTGCACCGTCGGCGAACGGCCGTGCGTCTGGGAGAGCTCCGCGGTCGCCGTGGTCAGCGACAGGCGCAGCTCCTGGAGCCGCCGCGGCACCCGCACCGCCCAGCCCTTGTCCCGGAAGTGCCGCTTGATCTCACCCACCACCGTGGGCGTCGCGTAGGTGGAGAACTCCACCCCGCGGTCGGGATCGAAGCGGTCCACCGACTTGATCAGGCCGATGGTG
The DNA here is from genome assembly GCF_013421635.1 of Streptomyces sp. UH6. NCBI lineage: Bacteria > Bacillati > Actinomycetota > Actinomycetes > Kitasatosporales > Streptomycetaceae > Streptomyces > Streptomyces sp. UH6. The sequence goes on from NZ_JACADT010001410.1 coordinate 765, forward strand.
GCGACCTGCGTCAGGTCGTCCAGCGGTTCGCCCCGGTTGCGGAAGCGGCGGGCCAGGTGCTCGACCAGCGGCAGGTGCATACGGACCAGGCGGTCCCGCAGCTCGCCGTACTCGGGCGTACCGGGCTCCAGCGACCGCAGCCGCACGAACAGCGCCCGCGCCGCGCTCCGGTCCTGCGCCACCCGCGTCTCACGGGTCCGCCGGTGGTCCTGCTCCTGGTACTCGTGGACCGGCTCGTCGGACTGCGCGGGAGGCCGCTCGTGGTCCGGCGCCGCCCCGGGTCCGTCCGTCGCCTCGACGGCGGC
>NZ_JACADT010001411.1:0-1069 GCF_013421635.1 Streptomyces sp. UH6
CGGGCACCGGGGCGGACCGCTGGACGGGGTGGCGGTGGCCGCCCGGACCCGGTTCGACCGGCGGGAGGAGGCCGAGGCGGAGCGGTTCGGCCTGCTGCTGGCGAGCCGCTTCCGCGCCTGGACACCGGTCGTCCCGCCCGCTGTCCCGCCCGCCAGGGAACCGGCCGGCCCCCCTGCCGGGGATCCGTCCTGGCCCGACGGCCTGGTGCGCCGCATCGAGGCGTCCCTGGGCGGGGAGCGGACCACCGGGAGGCAGGGGGCGGGCGGTCCGTGAACGACGTCACCTACTACATCCCGGCCGCGGCCATGACGGTGCCGCTGGTGCTCAAGTGCCGCACCCCGGGGGCGTGGCGGGACCCGTTGCTGCGGTCGGTGTGCGCGCTGCTGCTGGTCACCGCGCTGGCCTTCACGTTCGCCGCGCCGCCCACCGTCGTGGCCGTCAACCGGCTCACCTGCGTCCCCAACGCCGGGGCGCCGCTGGTGTACTCGCTGCTCACCGCCGTCTGCGCGGCGAGCCTGGTGCTGATGATCAGCTGGCGCGGCGGTCCGCCGGACGTCACCCGGAGCCTGACGGTCCGTTGCACGGCGGGTTTCGGCGCGGTGGTCGCCGTGATGTGGGTGCTGTTCGCGTGGGGCGACGCGCCGGTGGAGCGGCTGCGCGACTTCGACACCTACTACGCGAGCACCCCCTTCGTGCGCGAGATGGTGCTGCTGTACCTGTTCTCGCTGCTGGCGGCCGGGGTGGCGATGAACGTCCTGTGTCTGCGCTGGATCCGCCGGGTGTGCGGCCGGCAGCTGCGCGGCTCGCTGTTCCTGATAGCCCTCGGATTCGGGTTCTGCGCGCTGTACGCGGTCGCGAAGCTGACGGCGGTGGTGGTGCGCTGGGCGGGCGGGAACATCGACGGGCTGAGCACCTGGGGCGCTCCGGCGCTGGCCGCCTTCGGCGGTCTGCTGAGCGCGGCGGGGTTCTCCCTGCCGCTGCTGTGGGCGCTGCCCGCGCGGCTCTTCGGCGACGCCTGGTCGGCGTGGCGTTCCTACCACGCGCTGGCGCCGCTGTGGCGGGAGCTGC
>NZ_JACADT010001412.1:0-1068 GCF_013421635.1 Streptomyces sp. UH6
CTCCTGCGGCTGGCTGGCCCGGTGGACCACGACCACGGGGCAGTCGGGGCCGTACTCGGGCGCGAGTTCCGCCATCAGTTCGCGGATGCGGGTGATGGCGAGGTGGAGGACCAGGGTGGCGCGGGTGGCGGCGAACGCGGCGAGCGACTCGGTGCCGGGCATCGCGGTGGAGCGGGCCCGGGTGCGGGTGAGGACCACCGACTGGGCGAGCAGCGGGACGGTCAGCTCCCGCCCCGCCAGCGCGGCCGCGGCCGCGTAGGCGGGGACCCCGGGCGTGACGTCCCAGGGCACGCCGTGCGCGTCGAGGCGGCGGGTCTGCTCGGCGAGGGCCGAGTAGAGCGAGGGGTCGCCGGAGGTCAGCCGGACGACCTCACGTCCGGCGCGGTGGGCGGTGACCAGGTGCTCGGTGATGCGGTCCAGGTCGAGCCGCTGGGTGTCGACCCGTTCGGCGTCCGGGGCGCAGTGGTCGAGGACCGCCCGGTCGAGGTAGGTGCCGGGGTAGAGCACGGTGCCGGCCGTGGCGAGCAGCCGTACGGCGCGCACGGTGAGCAGGTCGGCTGCGCCGGGGCCCGCGCCGACGAAGTGGACGGTCACGGCTTCACCCACCTCGGCGTCCACACCCGGCCGGCCGCCGAGACCCGGGTGCCGGACGCGCCGACGATCAGCAGGCAGCGCATGTCGACGGTGGCCGGGTCAAGTTCGCCGAGGGTGGTGACGGTCAGCGACTCGCCGGGGCGTCCGACGTCCCGGCCGACGACGACCACGGTCCCCGGTTCGCGGTGCTCCAGCAGGACGCGGCGGGCGGTGGCGATCTGTTCGGTGCGGGACCGGGAGGCCGGGTTGTAGACGGCCAGCACCAGGTCGGCCTCGGCGATCGCGCGCAGACGTCGTTCGACCACGTCCCAGGGCTTGAGCCGGTCGGAGAGGCTGACGACCGCGAAGTCGCCGCCGATCGGTGCGCCCGCCCGGGCGGCGACGGCCTGCACGGCGCTCACGCCGGGCAGCACGCGCACCGGAACCTGCCGGAAGGCGGGGTCCTCGGCGGCCTCGAGGACGGCGGTGGCCATG
>NZ_JACADT010001413.1:0-1068 GCF_013421635.1 Streptomyces sp. UH6
ACCGGGTGGGCGTGGGTGCCGGGGGTGTGGCCGGAGGCATCGCCGGCAAGGCGTCGTCCGCACGCGGGCGCAAGGCCGGGGAGGCCGACGACACCGGCCGGGCCTACGCGGGCGGTACCGGCGCCGAGGGAGGCGGCAAGGGCTTCGAGTCCCGCACCCGGTCCGGCGCCGCCGGGGACGTCGGCCAGGAGACGGCCGAGAACGCCATGACGCGCTCCGAGGAGCGCATGCACGTACGTGTCGAGCGTCAGGAGAGCGGCCGGGCCAGGCTGCACAAGTACGTCGACACGGAAGAGGTGCAGCAGAGCGTTCCGCTGCGGTACGAGGAGGTCCGCGTCGTCCGCGAGCCGATCACCGACGCCAACCGCTCCTCGGCGCTCTCCGGTGAGCCGCTGAAGGAGGCGGAGTACGAGGTGACGCTCCACGCCGAGCAGCCCGTGGTCGAGACCGAGGTGGTCCCGGTCGAGCGGGTCCGGCTCACCACGGAGGAGCGTGTCCAGAACAAGACCGTCACCGGCCGTGTCCGCAGGGAGCGGATCGAGACGGAGGGCTTCGAGTCCACGGGCACGGACGCCTCGTCCTCGCCGGGTGTGGACACCGGCGGTCTCGGCGGCGAGGGCGGGGGCCGCGGCAAGCACCGCAAGGGAGGAAGGTGACAGCCCTTCCACAGCTGGACGGGGGGCGCTGCGGGTCGCTCGTGGTCGTCCGCAACGCCCCCCGGTCTTCGGCCCGTTGTCGGGGTCAAGGTCAGCCTAGGAGGATGCCCACCCGGCGCACATGAGGGACTGCCCTGCGGGGCGGACCGAGGGTTTTCCCTCCCTCGGTCCGCCCCGTCCCCACGCGCGGCCCCGGAGGCGGGGCGTCCGGGGCACTCCGGGACACCGGAGGAGGGTCAGCCGCCCGCGTGGCCCGCGGTGAGGCGGACGATGTCGATCCGGGAGCGGATGCCCAGCTTGCGGTAGACCCGTGTGAGGGTCGCCTCCACCGTCTTCACGCTCACGAACAGCCGCCCCGCGATCTCCCGGTTGGTCGCCCCCTCCATCACCAGGCCGGCCACCTGCCGTTCCA
>NZ_JACADT010001414.1:0-1064 GCF_013421635.1 Streptomyces sp. UH6
GCTCGCGGAGATCACGGCGGTGGCCGAGCGGTATCTGGGCCCCTCCCCCACCCACCCGTACTGGGCGGGCGCGGTGGTGCTCGCCGGGCGCGGCGGGACCGTGGCGCTCGAGACCGCGGTCGGCAGGGCGGTCCGGTACTCCGACTACGACGCGGCCACCGGCCGGGCCGTGGAGTTCCCGCCCGAGGAGCAGATCGACGCCACCCCGGACACCGTGTACGACCTGGCGTCCCTGTCCAAGCTGTTCACCTCGCTGCTGGTGGTGCAGCAGCTGGAGCGCGGCCGGATCGAGCTGGAGGCTCCGGCCGCGCGGTACGTCCCGGAGTTCGCCCAGGGCGGCAAGCAGGACGTCACGGTCCGCCACCTGCTGACGCACACGTCGGGGATGCCCGCCTGGATCGCCCTGTACCGGCAGCCCGACCGCGAGGCGATGCTCCGCGCGCTGTGGGCGGTGGAGCCCACCGATGCGCCCGGCACCGTCTACCGGTACTCGGACCTCAGTCTGATCACTCTCCAGCTGGTGCTCGAGCGGGTGACCGGCAAGCCGCTGGACGTGCTGCTCGCCGAGGAGCTCACCGGCCCGCTGGACCTGACCCGCACCCGCTACAACCCGCCCGCCGACTGGCGGCCGCGGATCGCCGCCACGGAGGTGTCCCGGCCGCCGTGGGCGGGCCTGGACCGGGGCCTGGTGTGGGGCGAGGTGCACGACGAGAACGCCTACGCCATGGGCGGGGTGGCCGGTCACGCCGGGGTCTTCTCCTGCGCCTGGGACCTGGCGGTGCTGGCCCGCACCCTGCTCAACGGCGGCGAGTACGGCGGGGTCCGCGTCCTGTCCGAGCGCTCGGTGGAGCTGCTGTTCTCCGACTTCAACACCGCCTTCCCCGGCGACGGCCACGGGCTGGGCTTCGAGTTGAACCAGCACTGGTACATGGGCGCCATGGCCACCCCGCGCACGGCCGGCCACACCGGCTTCACCGGCACCTGCATCGTGCTGGACCCCACCACCGACTCGTTCCTCGTCCTGCTCGGCAACTCGGTGCACCCGGTGCGCACCTGGCGGTCCG
>NZ_JACADT010001415.1:0-1059 GCF_013421635.1 Streptomyces sp. UH6
CCGCCCAGCCAGTCCAGGCTGCTGCCCGCGTCCCGGTCGCCCGCTCCGACCAGCTCCAGGAACGCCTGCTGGAGCGAGGGCGCGGTGCCGCGCACCTCCTCCAGCGTCCCCGCGGCGCGGATCCGGCCCGCGGCCAGCACCGCCACCCAGTCGCAGAGCGACTCGACCAGCTCCATCACGTGGGAGGAGAACACCACCGTCGCCCCGGACGCGGTGTACCGCTCCAGGACGGTGCGGATGGTCTGCGCGGAGACCGGGTCGACGCCCTCGAAGGGCTCGTCGAGGAAGAGCACCTCCGGGTTGTGCAGCAGGGCGGAGGCCAGGCCGATCTTCTTCCGCATGCCGGTGGAGTAGTCGACGACCAGCTTGTCGCGGGCGGCGGACAGGTCCAGCACCTCGATCAGCTGGGCGGCGCGCTTGTCGGTCTCGTCGCCGGGCAGGCCGCGCAGACGGCCCGCGTAGGAGAGGAGTTCGCCCCCGGACAGCCGCTCGAAGAGCCGCAGCCCCTCGGGGAGGACGCCGATCCTCGCCTTCACCTCGGCGGGGTCGCGCCACACGTCGTGTCCGACGACCTCCACCCGGCCCTGGTCGGGGCGGAGCAGGCCGGTGATCATGGAGAGGGTGGTGGTCTTGCCCGCTCCGTTGGGACCGACCAGTCCGACGAACCGCCCGGCGGGCAGCTCCAGGTCGATCCCGCCCACGGCGACGTGCTCGCCGAAGCGTTTCCAGAGGCCTTCCACGCGTACGGCGGCAGTCATCTCATCCCTCCGCGGAACCGGAACCGGGCACGGAACCGACCTTATGACCCCCGCGTCCGCCCGGCTCCCCGTGCCCCCTGACGATGACCGGATCGCAACACTTCCCCGGAAACGCGGCAGTTCCCGCAGGCGCACTCCCCGCAGGCGCACTCCCCGGGACGCGCCTGCCTACCGGTCGCGCGTACAGGCGTAGGCGAGGGCGGGGACGAGGACGGCGGCGTCGGGAAGGCGGCGGCCGGCGGGGGGCCGTACCCACTGGACGGGGCCCCGCGCGCCGTACCGCGTGGGCGGTGCCGCGATC
>NZ_JACADT010001416.1:0-1058 GCF_013421635.1 Streptomyces sp. UH6
CGGACCTCGCCGACGAGGAGTTCGAGGACGTCCTCGAGGGCGACCAGTCCCACCGCCCGTCCCGTCGTGTCGGTGACCGCGGCGAGGTGGGCGGCGGCCCGCCGCATGACGGTGAGGGCGTCGTCCAGCGGCAGGGCGGCCGGCAGCTCGGTCATCCGGCGGCGGACCCTCGGCGGGACCGGCCCGTCCGCGTCGTCCAGGTCGAGCACGTCCTTGACGTGCAGGTAGCCCAGGTAGACGCCGCCCTCCCCCACCACCGGGAACCGCGAGTAGCCGGTGCGCGCGGTCAGCGCGACCACCTCGCCCGGGGTGACCTCGGGGCCGACCGTGACCAGGGACTCCCGCGGCAGCAGTACGTCCGTCACCGGGTGGGAGCCCAGTCCGAGGGCGTCCTCGAGCCGTTCGGCGTCCTCCGGGTCGAGCAGTCCCGCCTGGCCGGAGTCCTCCACGAGCCGGTTCAGCTGCTCGCTGGTGAACACCGCCTCGACCTCGTCCTTCGGCTCGACCCGGAACAGTCGCAGCACCGCCCCCGCGCAGGCGCCGAGCGCGGAGGTCACCGGTCCGCACAGCCGCGCGAAGGCGACCAGTCCGGGTCCCAGCCACAGCGCGGCCTTCTCGGGCGCGGCCATCGCCAGGTTCTTCGGCACCATCTCGCCGATCACCAGGTGGAAGAAGACCACCACGGCGAGGGCGAGGACGTAGCCCAGCGGGTGGACCATGGCCTCCGGCAGCCGGACGGCGGTGAACACCGGCTCCAGCAGGTGCGCCACGGTGGGTTCGGCGACCGCGCCCAGGGTGAGCGAGCAGACGGTGATGCCGAACTGGGCGGCGGCCATCATCCGCGGCAGGTGTTCCAGCCCGTACAGGACCTGCCGGGCGCGGGCGGTGCCCAGTGGTTCGACCTGGCTGCGCCGGACCGACACCAGCGCGAACTCGGCCCCCACGAAGAAGCCGTTGCCGAGCACCAGCAGGGCCGCGAAGAGCAGTTGCAGCGCGCTCACCGGGCGGCCTCCGCGAGCGGCCCGCGGGGGGCGGCCGGCCGTCCCTCGACGGGGACC
>NZ_JACADT010001417.1:0-1058 GCF_013421635.1 Streptomyces sp. UH6
GGCGTCCTGGTGGAGTGTCACGTTGGCGTAGGGCGGCACCGCGTCGGCGGGGAGGCTGTGCAGCGCCTCGCGGGCGCTCTGGGCGGCGATCCGGGCCACCACGCGCTCGGCGAGCCGGGTCTCGCCCCGCTCCGCGGCGGGCACGGATGCCGGGCCGCCGCCCGGAGCGGCGTCCGGGCGGCGGTGGGCCGTGGTCGTGGCGGGCACCGTCACCTCCGCCGGCTGCCGCGGGAGCGGAACAGGTCGCCGGCGTCCAGGTCTCCCTCCAGGTACCTGCCGACCAGGAAGCCGACGGCGCCCAGCGCCGCCACCAGCAGGAAGGCCCCGAAGCCGCCGAAGTACCCGGCGAAGCCCAGTGCCATTCCGGCGATCATGCCGATCACGGCCATGTTCATCGTGCGCTCCTCATCGTGCGCCTGTCGGTCCCGCGCTTCTCGTCGGAGGACCGGGTCACTGGATCCTGGGCTCCGGCGCCGACTCGTCCTCCTCGTCGGGGAGCTTGACGTCGCTGACCGCGATGTTGACCTCGACCACCTGGAGGCCGGTCATCCGCTCGACGGCGGCGACCACGTTCTCCCGCACGTCGCGGGCGACGTCGGAGATCGAGACGCCGTAGTCCACGACGATCTCCAGGTCGAGCGCCGTCTGCACCTCCCCGACCTCGGCCTTCACGCCGCGGGAGACGGACTTGGCGCCGCTCCCTCCGGGCACCCGCTCACGCATGGCGCCGAAGGCCCGCGAGGTGCCGCTGCCCATCGCGTGCACGCCGACCACGTCGCGGGCCGCCAGGCCGGCGATCTTCTCGACCACACCGTCGGCGATCGTCGTGCGGCCGCGCGTTCCCGCGGCGCCGGTGGCGTTTGTCGTCTCGGTCATAGCCGTACGTCCTTTCGGTCGTCCTCCTGCAACCACGCTAAGTGGCGTTTCCGTGACTCGCCGTGCGGATACGGCAAGGTGGAGGAATGACCTCCCATGCGAGAACGACCTCACAGGAGTGGGCCGGGGCGGTCCGGCGCCGGATCGGACTCGGCAGGCCGCTGCCGCTGGGCGGGCCGCAG
>NZ_JACADT010001418.1:0-1058 GCF_013421635.1 Streptomyces sp. UH6
CCGCAAGGCGCGGCTGCGGGTCGCCAAGGCGGACCCGTGGTCGGTGATGAAGGTCGGCTTCCTGCTCTCCATCGCGCTGGGCATCTGCACGGTGGTGGCCTCGGCCGTGCTGTGGCTGGTGATGGACGCGATGGGCGTCTTCTCCACGGTCGGCAGGACCATCGCGGAGGCCACCGGCTCGGAGGGGTCCAACGGCTTCGACCTCCAGGGCTTCCTGTCGCTTCCGAACGTGCTGATGTTCAGCGCCGTGATCGCGGTGCTGAACGTCGTACTGATGACGGCGCTGGCGACGCTGGGCGCCTTCATCTACAACCTCTCCGCCGGCTTCGTCGGCGGCGTGGAGCTGACCCTCGCCGAGGACGAGTAGCGCCACCGGCCGCCTCCGGGAGGGTGGCGCGGCCGGCCTGCGAGAACCGATTTTGGGAGTTCGCATGTCGTGCGCTAATCTTCAGGAGTCAGCGCGCGGGACACACACCGCACAGCGCGGCGGGGCTATAGCTCAGTTGGTTAGAGCGCATCCCTGATAAGGATGAGGCCACAGGTTCAAATCCTGTTAGCCCCACAGAAGCAGTACACGTCGAGAGGGCGTCTCCCCGAGTGGGAGACGCCCTCTCGACGTTGTGGGCTGCGCGCGGTGGGCTGCTGATGGATCTCGGCGGGAGGGGCGACGCGCCTGGCCCGGTGCCGAGTCCCGGGCGGCCGTACGCACCACAGACCCTCGGCCCCTCGGGGCCGGGGGTCTTCTTCTTCTGGCGGCCTCTCGTGCCGCCGTGTGTGCGCGGCCTGGGACGGCCTGCGGGACGCCCGGGGAAACGCCGCCGGCCCGCCGGATGAGGGCGGGCTCGAGAGGGCGTGACGCGGGAGCGTGGACCGGGGGACGTTCCGCATGCGCGGGTCCGGTCGGTGGTGCGGGGTGGGCGGTGGCCGTGGACTGTGCGGTGGCCGTGGAGTGGGCGGTACCGAGGGGCTGCGCGCCGCGGCAAGGGGTGCGCGGGCTCGGGGGTGGTGGGGGCGGTACGGGAGCAGTGGTGACGTCGGTGCCGGGGCGCGGTGTCCGG
>NZ_JACADT010001419.1:0-1057 GCF_013421635.1 Streptomyces sp. UH6
CGCGGTCATGGCCAGGGCCATGTGGACCATGGCCAGCGCGCCGACGGCATGGTGCAGATGGTGCGCGCTGCTCCGCGCGGTCCACAGCGAGTGCAGCGCGGCCGCCGCGAAGACGGCCGCGTACACCGGCCACACCCAGCCGGGCGGATCCAGCACCGCGGCGGGCACGGCCATCGCCGCCATGCCGAACCCCATCACCGCCTCCCCTCCCGCGGCCCTGCGCTGCTCCTCCACGTCGCTGCGCATGCGCAGCACGCAGTAGGCCCCCGCCGCCGCGCACAGGGCTACCAGCAGCCATCCGGTCGTGGCCGGTCCGTGCACCCCCGCCCCCTTCCCCTGAGGTCGCCGCCGCCGCGGCGGTCGGTCAGGGAATGCCCGTCCGGGGCGGCGCGCATACGGGCGCAGGGGGGCGTTCGGGGAGCATCGGGCGGAGCGTGACGGATGCCGCCGATCATTTACCGGTGAAACACCTGTTAACGTTGAAGGGTGAGTCATCCGCCCGACGTCCGAGGAGGTCCTTTGGGGCGCCCGCCGCTTCTCCAGGTGCTACGGCTCGGCCGGCCGGCCGAGATCTGGTACAAGCACGCCGTCAGCGTCGTCGTGGCCACCGCGCCGCCCAACCTGCTGCTGGTCGCCCTCGGCCGTCTCGACCTCGCGGTCTACACGATGGCCGGATCGCTGTGCGCCCTCTACGCCCACAACCGCCCCTACGCCGACCGGGCCCGCACGCTGGCCTGGATCGTCGTCGGCATGGTGGCCGGCGTGGCGGTGGCGCTGACCGCGGCCTCGCTCACCTCCTCGGGCGTGGTGCTGGTGGCGGTGGGGGCGGTGCTGGCCGCCCTGCACAAGGCGCTCTGCGACGCCACCCGCGTCGGGCCGCCCGGGAACGTGATCCTCACCTTCGTCTCCTCGGCGGCCCTGTTCATCCCGCAGACCCTGGGCCAGATCCCCGGCCATGTGGGACTGGCCCTCGCCGCCGGTGCGTTCTCCTGGCTGGTGGGCATGGCGCCCGGTGTGCTGCGCCCCCACGGTCCCGAGCGCCGGGCCGTGGTCCAGG
>NZ_JACADT010000142.1:0-8881 GCF_013421635.1 Streptomyces sp. UH6
CCGCCGTCCCGCTCGCCCAGCGCCTGGCCGGCCTGTCCGAGGAGGAGCGCGACAACGTCGTTCTCGACCTGGTGCGCACCCACGCCGCCGCCGTCCTCGGCCACGCCACACCCGACGCCATCGACCCGCACGACGCGTTCAAGAAGCTCGGCTTCGACTCCCTGATCGCGATCGACCTGCGCAACCGGCTGAACGGCGTGACCGGGCTCCGGCTGCCCGCCACGCTCGTCTTCGACTACCCGACTCCCGTGGAGCTCGCCGCCCACCTGCGGGGCGAGGTGGTCCCCGACACCGCCGCGGACGCGGCAGCGCCGGTCCTCGCCGAACTCGACCGGCTCGCCGCCGTCCTCGCCGGCATCGGCCACACCGACCGTCGCTCCCTGATCACCGAACGGCTCAAGGGCCTCGTCGCCCAGTGGGACACCCCCCAGGCCAAGGACGGTGCCGACTCCGACGACACCGACATCGACGAGGCCACCGACGACGAGATCTTCGAGTTCCTCGGCCGTGAGTTCGGCATCGCATGACCGGCCGCGCCCGCCCTTCCCGGACCTTTACGGCACACATCCGCTTCGAGGAGCGACTCCACCATGACTGACGCATCGAAGACCGACGAACAGAAGCTTCGTTACTTCCTCAAGCGGGTGACGGCCGACCTCAAGGAAACCCGCGACAAGCTCCAGGAGACCGAGGCCAAGGCGCACGAGCCCATCGCCATCACGGCCATGAGCTGCCGCTTCCCCGGCGACGTGCGCAGCCCCGAGGACCTGTGGCGCATCGTGTCCTCCGGCACCGACGCGCTGTCCTCGTTCCCCGAGGACCGCGGGTGGGACTTCGAGGGCCTGTTCTTCAAGGACGACGACGAGCCCGACAAGTCGTACTCCCTCGAGGGCGGGTTCGTGTACGACGTGCCCCGCTTCGACTCCGACTTCTTCGGGATCTCGCCGCGCGAGGCCATCGCCATGGACCCGCAGCAGCGCATCGTCCTGGAGACCGCCTGGGAGGTCGTCGAGCGGGCCGGCATCGACATGGCATCGCTGCGCGGCTCCCAGACGGGCGTCTTCCTCGGCACCAGCTTCCAGGGCTACGGCGCCTCGATCGAGAACCCGCCGGAGGGCACCGAGCTCTACCTCGGCATCGGCACCACCATCAGCGTCGCCTCCGGCCGGGTCGCCTACAGCTTCGGCCTCAACGGCCCGGCGGTCACCGTCGACACCGCCTGCTCCTCGTCCCTGGTCGCGCTCCACCTGGCCTGCCAGTCGCTGCGCAAGGACGAGTGCTCCATGGCCATCGTGGGCGGTGTCACCGTCATGGCCAACGCCGGCGCGTTCACCGAGTTCAGCCGCCAGCGGGGCCTCTCCACCAGCGGCCGCTGCAAGGCGTTCTCCGCCGACGCCGACGGCACGGGCTGGGGCGAGGGCGTCGGCATGTTCCTCGTCGAGCGCCTCTCCGACGCCCGCAAGGCCGGCCGCCGGGTGCTGGCCGTCATCCGCGGGTCGGCGATGAACCAGGACGGCGCGTCCAACGGCCTGACCGCGCCCAACGGTCCGTCGCAGCAGCGCGTCATCCGCGCCGCCCTCGAGGACGCGGGCCTGTCCACCGCGCAGATCGACATGGTCGAGGCGCACGGCACCGGCACCAAGCTGGGCGACCCGATCGAGGCGCAGGCGCTGCACGCGGTGTTCGGCAAGAGCCGCCCCGAGGGCCGCCCGCTCTGGCTGGGTTCGGTGAAGTCCAACATCGGCCACACCCAGGCCGCCGCCGGCGCCGCGGGCCTCGTCAAGACGGTGATGGCCCTCCAGCACGGGGCGATGCCTCCCACCCTGCACGTCGAACGGCCCTCCGAGCACGTGGACTGGAGCGCGGGCGAACTGGGCCTGGTGACCGAGCTCACCCGCTGGCCGGAGACCGGCGCGCCGCGCCGGGCGGGCGTCTCCTCCTTCGGCGTCAGCGGCACCAACGCGCACATCATCGTCGAGCAGGCCCCTCCCGAGGAGCCCGCCGAGCAGGACGACGCCCCCGCGCCGACCACCTCGGTGGTCCCGTGGGTGCTGTCCGCCAAGTCGGAGCAGGCGCTGAAGGCGCAGGCCGAGCGACTGCTGGCGCACCTCGGCGAGAACCCAGGCGTACCGGTCGCCGACATCGGCTACTCGCTGGCGCTGACCCGCTCCCGCTTCGAGCACCGTGCGGCGGTGGTGGCCACCGGGCGGAACGACTTCGAGGCGGCCCTCGCGTCGATCGCGACGGGCACGCCGGTACCCGCCGTGGTGTCGGGCGTGGCGGGCCGGGGGACCCGTCCGGTGTTCGTGTTCCCGGGTCAGGGGGCGCAGTGGGTGGGGATGGCGGTCGAGCTGCTCGAGTCCTCGCCGGTGTTCGCGGCGCGGATGGCGGAGTGCGCGGCCGCGCTGGCTCCGCACATCGACTGGTCGCTGCTGGATGTGGTGCGTAGCGGTGAGGGTCTGGAGCGGGTGGACGTCGTCCAGCCCGTCCTGTGGGCCGTCATGGTGTCGCTGGCCGAGCTGTGGCGTTCGTACGGCGTGCAGCCCGCGGCCGTGATCGGTCACTCGCAGGGTGAGATCGCCGCTGCCGCGGTGGCGGGGATCCTGTCGCTGGAGGACGCCGCCAAGGTCGTCGCCCTGCGGTCCCGGGCGATCACGGCGCTGGCCGGTCTCGGCGGCATGGTCTCGATCGCGCAGCCCGCCTCCTGGGTCCGCGACACGATCACCGCGTGGGACGGCCGGATATCCGTCGCCGCGGTCAACGGTCCCTCCTCGACCGTGGTGTCGGGTGACGTGGACGCCCTGGACGAGCTGATCGCCGCGTGCGAGGACGCCGGGGTCCGGGCCCGCAAGGTGGACGTGGACTACGCCTCCCACTCCGCCCACGTCGAGGCCATCCAGGAGGAGCTGGCCTCCCTGCTGGACGGCATCACGCCGCAGCAGGGCGGCACGCCGCTCTACTCCTCGCTGACCGGCCGTCTGCTGGACGGTGACGAGACGGCGATGGACGGCGGCTACTGGTACGACAACCTCCGCAACACGGTCGAGTTCGAGGACGCCACCCGCGCCGCCCTCGCCGACGGGCACACCGTCTTCATCGAGGTCAGCCCCCACCCGGTCCTCGGCCTGGGCCTCCAGGGCACCGTCGAGAACGCCGACACCGACGCCGCCGTCCTCGGCACCCTCCGCCGCGACGAGGGCGGACCGGAGCGCTTCCTGACCTCCCTGGCGGAGGCGCACTGCCACGGCGTCACCGTCGACTGGGACACCGTCTTCGCCGGCACCGGCGCCCGCCGCACCGACCTGCCCACCTACGCCTTCCAGGGCAACCGGTACTGGATCGCGGACGAGATCGCCCCTCCCGCCCCGGCGGCCGTCGAGGCGAACCCCGCCGACACCGCCTTCTGGGAGGCCGTCGAGCTCGCCGACGTCCAGGCCGTCGCCGACCTGCTGCGCGTCGACGCCGAGGAGGCCGCCCAGACCCTGGGCGCCACCGTGCCGTACCTGTCCGCCTGGCGGAAGCGGCTGCGGGAGACCTCCTCCACCGACGACTGGCGGTACGAGGTCACCTGGCGGGCCAACCCCCGGCCCGCCACCGCCCGCCTCACCGGCACCTGGCTGGTGCCCGTCGCGGAGAGCCTGGCCGACGACCCGTACACGACGGCCGTCCTCGCCGCGCTCGAGCAGCACGGCGCCGAGGCCGTGCTGCTCGCGGTCCCCGAGGCGGACACCACCGACCCGCAGGCCCTCGCTGCCCAGGTCGGCGATGCCCTCATGCGGAACGCCCTGGCCTCCCCGGCCGGGGTCCTGTCGCTGCTCGCCCTCGACGGCGTCCTCCACCCGGACGCGTCCGCGGTGCCCCGTGGCTACGCGGCCACGGTCACCCTGCTCCAGGCCCTGGGCAGGGCGGGGATCCACGCGCCCCTGTGGACGGCCACCCGTGGAGCCGTCTCCGTCAACGTCGCCGACCCGCTCGACTCGCCGTACCAGGCCGCCGTCTGGGGCATGGGCCGCGTCGCCGCACTGGAGCACCCGGACCGGTGGGGCGGACTGGTCGACCTGCCGCCCGTCCTCGACGAGCGCACCTCGGCGCTGCTCGCCGCCGCCCTGGGCGACAACGGCCCCGAGGACCAGCTCGCCGTCCGCACGGCCGGGACCTTCGTACGGCGCCTGCGCCGCCTGCCCCTGAAGGCCGCGTCCGGCGACAACTCCTGGCGCACCAACGGCACCGTCCTCGTCACCGGTGGCACCGGCGCGCTGGGCGGCCAGGTCGCCCGCTGGCTCGCGGGCAACGGCGCCGAGCACCTGCTGCTCGTCAGCCGCCGCGGCCCCGCCGCACCCGGCGCCGACGCGCTGCGCGACGAACTCACCGCACTCGGAGCCCAGGTCACCGTCGCCGCCTGCGACACCGGAGACCGTGACGCGCTCGCCGCCCTCATCGCCTCCGTGCCCGAGGACAGGCCGCTGAGCGCCGTGGTGCACACCGCCGCCGTGCTCGACGACAGCGTCATCGACTCGCTGGACCTCGAGCAGATCGACCGGGCCCTGCACGCCAAGGCGCGGGCCGCGTTCAACCTGCACGAGCTGACCGCCGGCTTCGGTCTCAAGGCGTTCGTGCTCTTCTCGTCCTTCGGCGGCACCGTCGGCACCCCCGGCCAGGGCAACTACGCCCCGGGCAACGCCGTCCTGGACGCCCTCGCCGTGCACCGCAGGAGCCGCGGCCTGCCCGCCACCTCCGTCGCCTGGGGCGCCTGGGCGGGCGGCGGCATGGCCGAGGGCGACTTCGGCGACACCCTCAGCCGCCACGGCCTGCGGGAGATGAAGCCCGAACTCGCCACCGGGGCACTCCAGCAGGCACTGGAGCAGGACGAGACGAGTCTGCTCATCGCCGACATCGACTGGGAGCGTTTCTACACCGCCTTCACCGCGATCAGGTCCAGCCCGCTGCTCGAGGACATCCCCGAGGTCAAGGCGGTCGCCCGCGCCATGGCCGAGTCCGGCGGCGGCGACGAGCCGTCCGAGCTGGTCCAGCGCCTGGCCGGCCTGACCGAGCAGGAGCAGGAGAACGTCCTCGTGGAGCTGATCCGCGAGTGCGTCTCCGCGGTCCTCGGCTTCTCCGGGAACGAGGCCGTACCGGTCCGCAAGGCGTTCCGGGAGATGGGCTTCGACTCCGTCACCGCCGTCGAGCTGCGCAACCGCCTCTCCTCCCGCACCGGCCTGAAACTGCCGGTCACGACCGCGTTCGACTACCCCACTTCCAAGACTCTGGCCGCGTTCATGCGCGACCGGCTACTCCAGGACGGTGAGGCCGTCGCGACGGCCGCCCTCGAGGAGCTCGACCGGATCGAGACCGCGATGGCGTCCGTCGCCGCCGACGACGTCGGCCGGACGCGAGTCCTGCTGCGGATGAAGGCAATGGTCGCCGCCTGGCAGGAATCCCATGGCGACGCGCCGGCCTCGGCGGCGGAGATCGACTCCGCCTCCGACGACGAGATGTTCCAGCTGCTCGGCGAGAAGTTCGGCATCTCGTAACCCGCTGCCCCGCGCGGCGACGACACGTCAAGGAAAGGACGTCAGGGTGGCGAACGAAGAGAAGCTCCGCTATTTCCTCAAGCGCGTCAGCACCGATCTCGACGCGGCCCACGAGCGGCTGCGAGAGATGGAGGCCCGCAACACGGAGCCGATCGCGGTCGTCGGCATGAGCTGCCGGTTCCCCGGCGGCGTACGCAGCCCCGCCGCCCTGTGGCGGATGGTGCACGACGGCACCGACGCCATGACGCCCTTCCCCACCGACCGGGGCTGGGACCTGGGATCGATCATCGACGACACCGGTTCCGGCCAGGCGGGCACCTCGTACGTCGCCGACGGCGGATTCCTCGACGGCGTCGCGGAGTTCGACCCGGCGTTCTTCGGGATCTCGCCGCGTGAGGCGCTCGCCATGGACCCGCAGCAGCGCCTGCTGCTGGAGACCTCCTGGGAGGCCTTCGAACACGCGGGCATCGACCCCGAGGCCGTGCGGGGCAGCCACGTGGGAGTCTTCGCCGGCACGAACGGCCAGGACTACCCGCTGCTGCTGGTCGGCAACCAGTCCGGCCTGGAGGGCTACCTCGGCACCGGCAGCGCCGCCGCCGTGGTGTCCGGGCGCGTCTCCTACACCCTGGGGCTGGAGGGCCCGGCCGTCACGGTCGACACGGCCTGCTCGTCCTCGCTGGTCGCGCTGCACCTCGCCGTGCAGTCCCTGCGCTCCGGCGAGTCCACGATGGCCCTCGCCGGCGGCGTCACCCTGATGGCCACCCCCGGCATGTTCATCGACTTCAGCCGGCAGGGCGGTCTCGCCGGCAACGGCCGCTGCAAGGCGTTCGCCGAGGCCGCCGACGGCACCGGGTTCTCCGAGGGCGTGGGCATGCTGCTGCTGGAGCGGCTGTCGGACGCCCGGCGCAACGGCCACCAGGTGCTCGCGGTGGTGCGCGGCTCCGCGGTCAACCAGGACGGCACCAGCAACGGGCTCACCGCCCCCAACGGCCCCTCCCAGCGCCGCGTCATCCTCAAGGCCCTCGACAACGCCGGGCTCTCGACCGGAGACGTCGACCTCGTGGAGGGACACGGCACCGGCACCACGCTGGGCGACCCGATCGAGGCGCAGGCCCTGCTGGCCACCTACGGCCAGGACCGATCCGAGGAACGGCCGCTGTGGCTGGGCTCGATCAAGTCCAACATCGGCCACACCCAGGCCGCGGCGGGCGTCGCGGGCATCATCAAGGCCGTCATGGCGCTGCGTCACCGCGTGCTGCCCCGAAGCCTCCACATCGACGAGCCCTCCACGCACGTCGACTGGAGCGTCGGCCGGGTCTCCCTGCTGACCGAGAACCGGCCCTGGGAGGCCGACGGGCCGCGCCGGGCGGGCGTCTCCTCGTTCGGCGTCAGCGGGACGAACGCGCACGTGATCCTGGAGGAGGCGCCCGCCGGGGAGCAGTCCGCCGAGCCGGAGGCGGTCTCCGCCCCGGCGGGTGCGGTGCCGTGGGTGCTGTCGGGCAAGACCGAGGCCGCGGTGCGCGCCCAGGCGGAGCGGCTGCTGGCCCACGTCCGGGAGAACCCCGACGCGTCGGTCGCGGACATCGGCCACTCGCTGGCGCTGACCCGCTCCCACTTCGAACACCGTGCGGCCGTGGTGGCGGCCGACAGGGACGACCTCGAGGCGGCGCTCGCCGCGCTGGCCGAGGGCCGCCCGACCCCCGGCGCGGTGCGCGGCACGGCGTCGGAGGGGGACCGTCCGGTCTTCGTGTTCCCGGGTCAGGGGGCGCAGTGGATCGGCATGGCGGTCGAGTTGCTCGAGTCCTCGCCGGTGTTCGCGGCGCGGATGGCGGAGTGCGCGGCCGCGCTCGCCCCGCACACCGACTGGTCCCTGCTCGACGTGGTCCGCAGCGGCGAGGGCCTGGAGCGGGTGGACGTGGTCCAGCCGGTGCTGTGGGCCGTCATGGTGTCGCTGGCCGAACTCTGGCGTTCCTACGGCGTCCAGCCGGCCGCGGTGATCGGTCACTCGCAGGGCGAGATCGCCGCCGCCGCGGTGGCGGGGATCCTGTCGCTGGAGGACGCCGCCAAGGTCGTGGCTCTCCGCTCGCGGGCGATCACCGCACTGGCGGGTCTCGGTGGCATGGTGTCCGTGGCCCAGGCGGCGGACACCGTCCGTGAGACGATCACCGCGTGGGACGGCCGGATATCCGTCGCCGCCGTCAACGGCCCCTCCTCGACCGTGGTGTCGGGCGAGGTCGACGCCCTGGACGAGTTCCTCGCCCACTGCCAGGGCAACGACATCCGGGCCCGCAGGGTCGACGTGGACTACGCGTCCCACTCCGCGCACGTCGAAGCGATCCGTGACGAACTCGCCCGCCTACTGGACGGCATCACGCCGCAGCAGGGCAGCATCCCGCTCTACTCCTCGCTGACCGGTCGTCTCCTGGACGCCACCGAGACGGCGATGGACGGCGGCTACTGGTACGACAACCTCCGCAACACCGTCGAGTTCGAGAACGCCACCCGCGCCGCCCTCGCCGACGGGCACACCGTCTTCATCGAGGTCAGCCCGCACCCGGTCCTCGCCCTGGGCCTCCAGGGCACGGTCGAGAACGCCGCCGTCCTGGGCACCCTGCGCCGTGACGAAGGCGGCCTCGACCGCTTCCTCACCTCCCTCGCCGAGGCGCACTGCCACGGCGTCACCGTCGACTGGGACACCGTCTTCGCCGGCACCGGCGCCCGCCGCACCGACCTCCCCACCTACGCCTTCCAACGGCAGCGCTACTGGCCGGAGTCCCCCGCCGCCGAACTGGCGGAGGTCCTCGACCCCGAGGACGCCCGCTTCTGGGAAGCGGTGGAACGGCAGGACCTGGAGGCGCTCGGGGAAGCGCTCGGCGCGGTGGACGAGGCCACCGAGGCCTCCCTGGCCGCGGTCCTTCCGGTGCTCGCGTCCTGGCGCCGCCGCCGCTCCGAGCGTTCGGCCGCGGAGGCCTGGCACTACCGCGTCACCTGGAAGCCCGCCCCCGACCCCTCCCTGGACACCACCCTGACGGGGCGATGGCTGCTCGTCGTCCCCGACCGCCTCGCCGACGACGACCGGCTGGTGGTCGAGACCGTCGCCGCCGGACTCGCCCGGCACGGCGCCGAGGTCGCCAGGATCACCGTATCCGCCGAGGCCCCCGACCGCGGCAGGCTCGCCGCGCTGCTGGCCGGCGACTGGCGCCTGACGGGCGTCCTGTCCCTGCTGGCACTGGCCGACGGAGCCCACGCCGCGCATCCGGACGTCCCGGCCGGCCTCGCGGGCGACCTCACGCTGCTCCAGGCGCTGGGCGAGGTCGATGCCCAAGCCCCGCTCTGGTGCGTCACCCGGG
>NZ_JACADT010001420.1:0-1056 GCF_013421635.1 Streptomyces sp. UH6
CGGCCCTCGCCGGCCCGCAGGGTGTGCTGGACGTCGGGCGGGACCTCGAGCCGGCTGCGCACGCGGAACCGTCCGGCCTTCAGGTCCTCGGTCCGCTGCAACTGCACCTTCAGGGGGCCCACGAACGAATAGCGCTGCTGCTCGGCGTACTCGCGCAGCTCGCGGACCAGCTCCTCGCCGAGCATCACCAGGCACGCGCTCTGCAGTTCGTGATCGGCCGGACTCAGTTCGACGATGAAGCCGTTGGGAACGATGGTGCAGTCCCGGCCCCAGATCCTGGCATTGACCTCGCACTCACGTTTGAGGGCGCCGATGAACTCGATGGGCTGCACCGCGGATTTGAACACCTTGGCGAAGGCTCCGTTCATCACAGCCTCGAAACTCTGTTCGATCTTGTTCAGTGCCCCCATGTGTGCCTCCGGGGTGCCGATCTGCCGTGGTGCGGTCAGATGAACTGAAGAGATTGCGGATAGTGGTGATATAGCCGCCAGCCGTGACCACGCGCGGCGTGTCGTGATAATTCACCGGATCGGTGGCCGTGACCGGCCGGGCGGACCGGTCCCGGCGGACCGTCCCGCGCCACCCACGTCGCCACCGTGGAGGCCAACAGGCGCTGCACGAGCCGCTGTTGGCAGGCAGTGCGGCCGAATACGCGGTCGACGCCGCGGGCACCCCGGTGTCAGGATCTTGGCCGTACGAAGCCCGAGGACAGGAGACGACGTCATGCCCGCCTACGCCATCGCCCACCTGCGGGAAGCGCCCCCGCACCCGGATGTCGCCGAGTACATCGAGCGCATCCCCGGCACCTTCGAGCCGTATGGCGGCCGCTTCCTGGTGCACGCCACGCAGCACGAGGTGAAGGAGGGAAGCTGGCCGGGACACGTGGTGGTGATCGGCTTCCCCGGGATCGCCGAGGCCCGGGCGTGGTGGGACTCCCCCGCCTACCGGGAGATCGCTCCGCTGCGCTCGCGGCACATCCCCGGCGACATCGTCCTCGTCGAGGGCGTGCCCGAGGGGTACGACCCGTCCGGCACCGCCAGGGCGATGCGGGACGGG
>NZ_JACADT010001421.1:0-1055 GCF_013421635.1 Streptomyces sp. UH6
GATGGCGGCGGCCCGCCCGCGCGGCGCGGTCACGCCCTTGCGTCCTCGGTGGCGTGTTCCCCGGCTCTCGTGCGCCTTCCGCGCCCTGGCCGAAACGCGTGCGCTGGGCCGAATGAGGGACGGTCTTCGTGTACCGCGGCAACCGGACCTAAGGGGCGAGTAGGACAGTCGGGACAAGGGGCGCGGAAACGTATCCCTCCAGGCTTCGCGGCCCGGGGGGCGCGTGCGTCACGGACCGTCACATGGAGGGGATCATGGGTATCCGCCACATCACCGCCACCACCATCGCCGCCTTCGCGCTCGTCGCGGGCATGGCCGCGGGCACCGCGTCGGCCGCACCGGCCACCTCGGCGGCCTCGGCCTCCGTCTCGGCCTCGCAGAGCGTCAGCGCGGACCGGAACTGCCACAAGTACCGGGACCACGGCCGCCACCACGGGCGCGGTGACCGGTGTCGCAACCGGCACGACCGGCACGACCGCTGTGACCGTCGGGACCGGCGCGACCGTGACCACGGCCGTCACCACGGGCGGCACGACCGCTACGACAGGTACGACCGCTACGACAGGTACGACCGCTGTGACCGTCGCGACCGTGACCACGGCCGTCACCACGGACGCCGCTGACCGCGACCGCTGACCTCATGCATCCCCGCCCCCGCCGGCTCTGCCGGCGGGGGCGGTGCGTTGGCGGTGGGGTGTCTCGTGCGCGCGGCGCCGCAGGTCACCGGCGCCCGGTGAAAGGGAGGCGGGCCGGAGCTTCGTCCGGCGGCGGACAGGGGGCGAGGAGGGTGCTCGTCCTCAGGCGGTGGCGCCGCCCGGGTCCTCCGCCGGGCGGCGGAGGAGGAAGGCGGCGGCCGTTCCGGCGAGGAACAGGGCGAGCACCGAGACGGCCGTGGTGAGCCAGCTCGTGCCCAGCCACTGGCCGCCGAAGTAGCCGAGGGCCACGCTGTAACCGGCCCAGCTGATCCCGGCCAGCACCGACCAGGGCAGGAACTCCCGCACCCGGCGCCGGGCCACGCCCGCGCCCAGGCTGACCACGGAACGTCCGGCCGGGGC
>NZ_JACADT010001422.1:0-1054 GCF_013421635.1 Streptomyces sp. UH6
CTGCGCCGGTCGAGCATGGGCAGCAGCCGGTAGCCCTCGGCGAACAGGGCGCGGGCCCTGTGCACCTCGAAGTGCACGAGCCCGGCGAAGTCGGAGCCGGCGGGCGGCAGCGGGCCGTCGAAGCCGGCCGAGCAGCCGAACTTGGCCAGGTCCTCGGCGGGCAGGTAGGTGCGGCCGCCCTCGGCGTCCTCGCGCAGGTCGCGCAGGATGTTGGTGAGCTGGAGCGCGAGGCCGAGCGTGTCGGCGTACTCGGCCGCGCGGCCGGCCTCGGGCGCCCCGGGGTCGGCGCCGAAGACGCCGAGCGAGAGACGGCCGATCGCGCCCGCCACGCACCGGCAGTACAGCGCCAGGTCGTCCCAGGTCTCGTAGGTCGCGCCGTGGACGTCCATCACCACGCCGTCGATCAGCTCGTCCAGTCCGCCCAGCGGTATCGGGAAGACGCGTGCCGCGTGCGCCAGGGCCACCGCCACCGGGTCGGTGTCGTAGTCGTCGATCCCGCCCTCGCGGATCCGGGCGAGCAGTGCCCGTGTCTCGTCCAGGCGGACCGCCTTGACCTCGGGCGGCAGGTCGCCGTCGCCGATGTCGTCGACGCGCCGGGAGAAGGCGTAGAGCGCCGACATGGCGCGTCGTTTGCCCTCGGGCAGCAGCCGGATGCCGTAGGCGAAGTTGCGCGCCTGTTGTCCGGTGACGGTCTCGCAGTAGCTGTAGGCGGCGAGCACCGGCGCGGACACGTCCCGCTCGGGGTCCACGGTCGGGATCACCTCTCTCCTCGCAGGATCACGCCCGCCTCACGCAGCAGGCGTACCTTGCCGGCCCTCGGCGGGCCGGGCAGCACGTCGAACCCGGCGGCGGCGACGGCGGCGAGCGCCGCCCGGCCGCCGGCGGTGAATCCGGCCAGCAGCAGCCGCAGCCGGCCGGACACGCTCGCGACCAGGGGCACGCCCTCGTCCAGCAGCGTCCGCGCGCGGTCGGCCTCGAAGGCGATCAGCGCCCGGACCGACGCGTTGGCCGTGGGTGCGGCGAGATCGGTCTCGTCGACGTGAAAGCGTTTCAT
>NZ_JACADT010001423.1:0-1054 GCF_013421635.1 Streptomyces sp. UH6
GCTCGTCCAGGACCTTGCCCGCGGCCGTGGCCAGCAGGTCCCCGACCCACTCGCCGCCGTCCGGCGACTGCGCCTGCACCTTGGGCAGGGCGTCCCCGCCGTCCCGCTTGGCGGCGGCCTGCCGCAGGTGGACCAGCTCCGCTCCCCCGGGCTCGGGCCGCTCGCCGTCGAACAGGTCGTCCACCGCGCCCTCGCGGACGGCCAGCTGGTACACGGCGAGCTGCGGGTGGCGCGCCACCTCGGCGCCGCTCGGCGCGTTCTTGCCGGTCTTGAAGTCCACCACGTAGGCCCGCCCGCGGGCGTCCCGCTCCACCCGGTCCATGGAGCCGCGGACACGGACCTGGTACTCCCCCGCCTCGATGGTGACGTCGAAGTCGTGCTCGGCGGCGACGGGGGTGCGGCCGGCCGTCTCGCGGCCCATGACGTGCCAGTTCAGGAAGCGCTCCAGCACCGCCCGGGCGCTCTCCCGTTCCTGCGCGGACTTCCACGGGGCGTCGAAGGCGAGCGCGTTCCACACCGAGTCCAGCCGCTCCATCAGCACGTCCAGGTCGGCGGGGGTCCGCCCGGAGGCGACCTCGTCGGCGAGCACGTGCACCACGTTGCCGAAGCCCTGGGCGGCCGTGGCCGGGGTGTCGGCCTTCACCTCGCGGCCGAGGAACCACTGCAACGAGCAGGTGTTGGCCAGCTGGTCCAGGGCGCTGCCGGACAGGGCGACCGGGCGGTCCCGCTCCCGCAGCGGCACCTTGCTCTCGGTGCGCTCGAGCATGCCCCACCACCGGTAGGGGTGCGCGGCGGGCACCAGCGGGCGGCCCTCCTCGTCGGTGAGGGCGGCCAGCCGGGCCAGCCGGCGGGCTGCCGCGTCCCGCAGCCCCTCGGAGGCCTCGGGGTCGACGGTGGTGGCCCGCAGCTCGGCCACGAGCGCGGCCACCGACAGCGGACGGCGGGGACGGCCGGTCACGTCCCGGGGCTCGACCCCCAGCTCGGTCATGAACCGGGAGGGCTGGTCGCCGTCCTCGGCGGGGGCCTTCACCGCGGTGACGACCAGCCGCTCACG
>NZ_JACADT010001424.1:0-1050 GCF_013421635.1 Streptomyces sp. UH6
CTCCGCCGTGCAGCTGACACTCGCGGAGGGCCGCGCGCTGGGCTCGGCCGACGCGGTGTCCTCGACCGCCGGCTCCGAGGGCCGGGCCGACGCCCCCGGGGCGGTCTCCGGCCGGGTGTACTCCGGCTGGGTGCCCCGCGTCGGCGTGGGCTCGAACCGGGTCCACCCGACACCCTCGAAGTACAGCTCCGGCCAGGCGTGGGCGTCCCGCAGGGTCACCTCGACGCTGCCGTCGCCCTGCTCGGAGCCGGGCGCGAAACCGATCGCCACCCGGGCCGGGATGCCCAGCGACCGCGCCATCGACGCCATCGCGAAGGAGAAGTGGATGCAGAACCCCCTGCGGTCCCGCAGGAAGCGGCTGATCGCCCTCGAGTCCTCGCCCACCTCCACCTGGGTGTCGTAGCTGAAGTTCCCGGTCCGCGAGAACCACTCCTGGAGCGCGACCGCCTGCTCGTAGGCGTTGTCCGAACCCTTGGTGACCTCGCGGGCCCGCTCGCCGACCTCCTCGGGCAGCGAGGCCGGAAGCTCCGTGAGGTTCCGCAGCTCCGGGCCCGGAGCCGGCGCGGCGGCCAGCTGCTCGCGGGTCGGCAGCACCTCCAGGCTGGCCACCTGCCAGCTCCTGTTCGCGGTGGTGTCGTCCCGCCCGCCGATGACCGTCATGCCCACCGGGTCGAGCCGCCAGTCGCCGACCGCGTCGGCCCAGGTCGCCGGGTAGGGCATCGGCAGGTGCCGCTGCCGGTACCAGTCGGCCGCCGATATCCGGCTGGTCACCTCACGCCGGTCCACCTGGAGGCCCAGCCCCGGCGGAGAGGGAAAGCGGTCCGGCAGGTCCACGGTCCGCCGCGGCGACGCCTCCCAGGTCTTTCCGTCGAACTCGTCCAGGGAGACGATCCGCAGGTACAGGTCGTCGGTCCGCCGTGAGGTGGTGCGCACGGTCAGCGCCGTGCGGTCGTCGGTCTCGTTGAGGTTGTCCCGCAGCTCCACCAGCAGGTCGACGGAATCGACCGGGCCGGAGCCGCCCGGCCCGTCGCCGGAGCCGGCGCCCCCCAT
>NZ_JACADT010001425.1:0-1049 GCF_013421635.1 Streptomyces sp. UH6
CAGCACCAGCAACAGCAGCAGTACGGCTACCCGCAGCAGGGCCGGCAGCCCGTGCAGCGGCCGGTCCAGCGGCCGGTGCAGCGTCCCGTCCAGCAGCCGCCGCAGCACTACGCGCCCCCGCCGCAGCAGCCGCCGGCCGCGCCGCGGGAGCGCCGCGGGAGCGCCAACCCGGTCCGCATCCCGGGGCTGGGCTGCCTCAAGGGCTGCCTGATCGTGGTCGTGGTCTTCTTCGTGGCGGGCTGGATGGTCTGGGAGCTCTCGCCGCTCCAGGAGTGGATCGGCACCACCAAGGGCTGGTGGGACCAGCTGACCACCTGGATCGGCGACATCTCCGACTGGGTCACCAGCATCGGCGACACCGCCCAGGACGTGCAGAACTCGGTCGAGGACGTGAAGGACTCGGTGCCGACCGAGGTGCCGTAGGGCGGAGCCGCCGTGCGGTGGCGCGGCGGCGCGCCACCGCGGCGGCGGGTGAATTCGCCGGCTGTTGTGGGGGAGGGCCCCGTGGGCGCGTAGGTTTGGGCCAACACGCGTTCACAGGAGCTCTCTTGGCACGGAAGATCGGCAGCCGGTACACCGCCCACCAGATCCTCGGACGGGGCAGCGCCGGCACGGTGTGGCTCGGCGAGGGTCCCGACGGGCCCGTGGCGGTCAAGCTGCTGCGCGAGGACCTGTCCTCCGACGAGGAGCTGGTCGGCCGGTTCGTCGGCGAGCGCACCGCGCTGCTCGGACTGGAGCACCCCCGGATCGTCTCGGTGCGCGACCTGGTGGTCGACGGCAACGACCTCGCCCTCGTGATGGACCTGGTGCGCGGCACCGACCTGCGCACCCGGCTGGAGCGCGAGCGCCGCCTGGCGCCCGAGGCGGCGGTCGCCGTCGTCGCCGACGTGGCGGACGCGCTGGCGGCCGCGCACGCCGCCGGGGTGGTGCACCGGGACGTCAAGCCGGAGAACGTCCTCCTCGACATGGACGGCCCGCTCGGCCCCGGCAACGCGCATCCGGCGCTGCTCACCGACTTCGGCGTCGCCAAGCTGATCGACGCCCCGCGG
>NZ_JACADT010001426.1:0-1049 GCF_013421635.1 Streptomyces sp. UH6
GGCCGCTCCGCGGACCGCCCGGAGGACGACGACCGGGGTGACGGGCCGGCGGGAGGCCAGCGGATCGACGTGGAGTGATCGCCCTCCGGTACGGTAAGCCCCAGCGGGCACGACCATTTACCGAGGGACACATGGGACTCACCATCGGCGTCGACATCGGCGGCACCAAGATCGCGGCGGGAGTCGTCGACGAGGATGGCAACATCCTCTCGACCTTCAAGGTGCCGACCCCCGACACGGCCGAGGCCATCGTCGACGCCATCGCGTCCGCGGTGGACGGGGCCAGGGCCGGTCATCAGATCGTCGGCGTGGGCATCGGCGCCGCCGGCTACGTCGACCGGCAGCGGGCCACGGTCTACTTCGCGCCCAACATCGACTGGCGTCAGGAGCCGCTCAAGGCGAAGGTGGAGGCCCGCGTGGACCTCCCCGTCGTCGTCGAGAACGACGCCAACGCGGCGGCCTGGGGCGAGTACCGGTTCGGTGCGGGCCGGGACAACCGCAACGTCATCTGCATCACCCTGGGCACCGGCCTGGGCGGCGGCATCATCATCGGCGACAAGCTGCGCCGCGGTCACTTCGGTGTGGCCGCCGAGTTCGGCCACATGCGGATGGTGCCGGACGGCCTGCTGTGCGGCTGCGGCAAGCAGGGCTGCTGGGAGCAGTACGCCTCCGGGCGCGCCCTGGTCCGTTACGCCAGGCAGCGCGCCTCCGCCACCCCGGCCAACGCCGAGCTGCTGCTCTCCCTGGGCGACGGCACGCCCGAGGGCATCGAGGGCAAGCACATCTCGACGGCCGCCCGGCAGGGCGACCGGGTCTCCGTGGACTCCTACCGGGAGCTGGCCCGCTGGGTCGGCGCGGGCCTGGCCGACCTGGCCTCGCTCTTCGACCCGGAGGCGTTCATCATCGGCGGCGGCCTGTCCGACGAGGGCGAACTGCTGCTGGAGCCGGTCCGCAAGTCCTACCGGCGCTGGCTGGTGGGCGGCGGCTGGCGTCCGGTCGCCGAGGTGAACGCGGCGACGCTGGGCGGCAAGGCGGGTCTGGTGGGCGCG
>NZ_JACADT010001427.1:0-1047 GCF_013421635.1 Streptomyces sp. UH6
GGGGCGGGGGAGGCGGCGGGGACGGAGGCGTCGGAGTGCGGTCTGTGTCGGCTCATGGGCCGGAGGCTACTGACGCGTACATGCAAGAGCGAGCGAACTCACAAGAGTTCGCCCGCTCTTCGGCCGTTATTCGGCCACCGGCCCGAGGCCGGGCCGGATCAGCCCTTCAGGGCGGTGCCGACGGCCGCCTCGAACTCCTCGACCGTCATCGGCGCGCCGCCGTTGGCGCTGGTGACGACCTTGCCGTCCATCTTGAGGGTCGGGGTGCCCTCGACGCCCTCGGAGTTCTGGAACTTCTCCGACATCTCCAGCGCCCACTTGTCGAAGGTGCCGTCCTTGACGTCCTTCTCGAAGTCCTTGTTGCCCTTCAGGGCGTCCACCGAGTTGGCGATCTTGATCAGGTACGCGTCGTCGGCCAGCTTGTCGGTGGACTCCTCCGGGTGGAACTCGGCGGAGTACAGGGCGGCCTTGAAGTCGAGGAACGCCTCCGGGCTGACGTCCAGGGCGGCGCCGAGCGCGCTCAGCGCGTTCTTCGAGCCCGTGCCGGTCAGGCGGTCGTCGAGGAAGCTGGCGCCGACGAACTGCACCTTGTACCGGCCGTCGTCCATGCCCTTCTTGACCGCCTCGCCGACGGTCTGCTCGAAGGAGGCGCAGACGGGGCAGCGCGGGTCCTCGTAGACCTCCAGCGTCTTCTCGGCCTCGGCCTTGCCGATGATCACGTCGAGACCGTCCTTGCCGCTGGTGTTGGCGGGCGCCACCAGCTTGGCGTCCTTGGCGGCCTCCCACGCGGAGGGCTTGTTGGCCTGGACGATGCCGTAGGCGACGCCGCCGGCTATCGCGAGGCCGGCCACGACGGACACGGCGACGACGAGCTGACGGCGGGCCTTGGCGCGCTTGGCGTCGCGCTCGCGCTCCTGGCGCAGCCGCTCGCGGGCGGCGGTCTTGGCGGCCTGGGAGTTGCGCTGGCTCATGGGTTCTCCAGAAGAAGTCGTGAAGGAAAGGAAGTACGGGAAGCCGACGGCGCACGCGCGTACGCCGCGGTGGCGT
>NZ_JACADT010001428.1:0-1046 GCF_013421635.1 Streptomyces sp. UH6
CAGGGTCAGGGCGGCTCCCAGCATCACGGCGGCGGCCACGGCGTCCAGCCAGTAGTGGTTCGCCGTTCCGACGATGACCGTCAGGGTGATCAGCGGGTGCAGCAGCCACAGCGCGCGCCATCGCGACCGGGTGGCCGCGATCAGACCGATCGCGACCATCAGCGCCCAGCCGAAGTGCAGCGAGGGCATCGCGGCGAACTGGTTCGAGAGGTGGTCGGTGTTCGGAGGGCCGTACACCGACGGCCCGTAGAGCCTGCCGGTGTCCACCAGTCCGGTGGACGCCAGCATCCGCGGGGGAGCCAGGGGGAGAGTGAACGGGAGGACGAGCGCCGCCGCCGTGACGAGCGCCAGGACGCGGCGCGCCCAGACGTAGTGGAGCGGGCGGCGGAGGTACAGCCACACCAGGAACAGCACGGTGGCGGGGAAGTGCACGGTCGCGTAGTAGACGTTCGCCAGGTGCACCACCGTGTCGTCACGCAGCAGCAGCGACTGCACGGCGTCTTCGCCGGGCAGGTGGAGCACGCGCTCGAGGTCCCACATCCGGTCCGCGTTGCGGAAGGCGGCGTCGGTACGGCCGAGGGCGAGCCGGCGTCCGAGCTTGTAGACGACGAAGAGTCCTGCGACGAGCAGGAGTTCCCGGACCACCGGCGGCCGGGGCACGGCTCCCGGCCCGCCCCCGGCGGGGTTCGTCAGGGCTTGCAACCCCGTCCTCTTCTCTTCAGTCGGGCCCTCGCACGGCGCGGGTCCACCGGTACGCTCGCGTATCGATACGGCTCCGTATCGATAAGCGGTTGTATCTTACATTCATCTGTCGTCACGTCGGCACGACAGGGGTGGACAGGACGCCACGGGGCATCCGGGGCCGCGGAGCCGGTGCCGACACCGGCTCCGGCCGGCGGTGATCGCGGGGCGGCGCGCCGAGGCGGAGCACCTGACGCGGGACGTAGAGGCCGCGGTGCCGCCCGCGCTCGGCCTCACCTGACGCCCTCCGGCCCGGCTCCTACGCCCCCAGCCCCGCTTCGTGGACGACGATCGCGATCTGCACG
>NZ_JACADT010001429.1:0-1045 GCF_013421635.1 Streptomyces sp. UH6
CACCATCGTCAAGCCGCTGCCGCCGGAGTGGTTCGTGAGGCACGGCACCAACGCGGAGACCCGCTGGGAGGCGTTGCGCGGCGTCGGCCGCACCACCCCGAACGAGCTGTTCTTCGTCCGCAACCACACCTCGACACCGCAACTGGGCGCCGCGGATTGGCGGTTGCGCCTGTGGGGCGACGGACTGCGCGGCACGCCCGCCGAGGACCGGCCGGTGGAGTTCGGCTACGACGACCTGCGCGCGCTGCCGTCGGTGTCCCGGACGGCGTTCGTGGAGTGCGCGGGCAACGGCCGGAGTCTCTACGGCGTCCAGCAGGGCCTGACGGTCAGCGGGACGGCCTGGGGCCTGGGCGCGGTCGGCGTCGCCCGGTGGCGCGGCGTGCGTCTCGCCGACGTGCTGCGCCGCGCGGGTCTGTCGCCGTACGCGGTGGACGTCCAGCCGCGGGGTCTGGACGCCGAGTACGTCAGCGGCGGGGAGAACCTCGGCCGGGTGCGCCGCCCGCTGCCGCTGTCCAAGGCCCTGGACGACGTGCTGCTCGCCTACGAGATGAACGGCGAGCCGCTGCCGCCCGACCACGGGTTCCCGGTGCGGGTGCTGGTGCCGTCGTGGGTGGGCATCGCCTCGGTCAAGTGGGTGGGCGACATCGAGGTGTCGGCGCAGCCGCTGTTCTCGCCCTGGAACACCGCCTTCTACCGGCTGTTCGGCTCCGCGCACGGCGACGGCAGCGCGCCGATCACCCGGCAGGTGGTCAAGAGCGCCTTCGAGCTGGCCTCCGGCGCCGTCTTCCGCGCCGGGGAGGGACAGGTGCTGCACGGCCGTTCCTGGTCGGGGTCCGGCGGCATCGCCGAGGTCGAGGTCAGCACCGACGGCGGGGCGACCTGGCGGAGGGCGTCGCTGCACGACCGTCCGCGCACCGGAAGCTGGAGCCGCTGGTCGGTGCCCTGGCGCCCCGCCTCCCCCGGCGCCACGCAGCTGCTGGCCCGCGCCACCGACACCGCCGGCCGGAGCCAGCCCGACGAGGCGGTGCACAACACCCAGGGGTAC
>NZ_JACADT010000143.1:0-8858 GCF_013421635.1 Streptomyces sp. UH6
CCACGCCCGCCGCTACCCGTCGATGACGCTGAACCTGCTGCTCACGCCGGTGATGCTGCTCCTGCTCTTCGTCTACATCTTCGGCGAGACCATGAGCGCGGGCATGGCCGGCGGCGGCGCGGACCGGTCCGCGTACATCTCGTACCTGGTGCCCGGCATCGTGATGATGACCATAGGCTCCACCACGATCGGCACGGCGGTCTCCGTCTCCATGGACATGACCGAGGGGATCATCTCCCGGTTCCGCACCATGGCCATCCACCGCGGGTCGGTGCTGGTCGGACACCTCCTCGGCAGCGTCCTGCAGTGCGTGGCGAGCGTCCTGCTCGTCGGGGCCGTCGGCGTCGCCATCGGCTTCCGGTCGGTGGACGCCACCGTGCTGGAGTGGCTGGCCGCCGTGGGGCTGATGGTCGTCTTCTCCCTGGCCCTCACCTGGATCGCGATCGGCATGGGCCTGGTCGGTCCGAATCCCGAGGCCGCCAGCAACAACGCGATGCCGCTGATCTTCCTGCCGCTCATCTCGAGCACCTTCGTGCCCATCGCCTCGATGCCGGGCTGGTTCCGGCCGATCGCCGAGTACCAGCCCTTCACTCCCGCCATCGAGACCCTGCGCGGGCTGCTCCTCGGCACCGGGATCGGCCACCACGGCTGGCTCGCGCTCGCCTGGTCCGCCGGCCTCGCCGTCCTCGGCTACTTCTGGTCCACCGCCAAGTTCGACCAGGAACCGAAGTAGGACCCCCGAGCCGCGGCAGGGCCCGGCGGTCCGGCCGGCTTCCCGGCGGCGCATCCCGACACCAGGTCGGGGTGCGCCGCCCGCGTTGTGGCACCGTGTGCGGGGAGTGCGCCGAATCGAGTGCGGCACACGGCACGGGACGAAAGCGACGACGGGCCCATGGCGAATTCACCTTCCGGCGAGGCGGTCACCGAGCGGATCGTCCGCGTCCTGGAGACGTTCGACACCGACCGCACGGTGCAGACGGCGTCGGAGATCGGGCGGCGCGCGGAGCTGCCCTCGTCCACCGCCCACCGCATCGTGGCCGACCTCGTGGCGTGCGGGCTGCTGGAACGCGACGAGGAGCACCGGGTGCGCCTGGGCATGCGGCTGTGGGAGCTGGCCCTGCGCGGTTCGCACGCCCTGCGTCTGCGCCAGGCGGCTCTGCCGTTCATGGAGCGGGTGCAGGCGCGGGTACGGGAGCACACGCAGCTCGCCGTGCTGGAGAACGACGAGACCCTCTTCGTCGAGCGGCTGTCCCATCCGCAGGCGGGTGCGAACATCACCCGGATCGCCGGCCGGCTGCCCCTGCACGCCTCGTCGTCGGGGCTGGTCCTGCTCGCCCATGGCCCACGGGAGTTGCAGGACCGTGTCCTCGCGGGCCCCCTGGCGGCGGTGTCGCCGGAGACCGTGACCGACCCGGTCACGCTCCGCCGGATCCTGGCCGGCATCCGCCGTGAGGGCGTCGTCGTCGCGCCGGGCACGGTCGAGGCCGTGTCGACGGGGGTGGCCGTGCCGGTGCGGGAAGGGCGCGGGCGGGTGATCGCCGCGCTGTCGGTCGTGCTCCCCCGCGAGACTCCCACCCGTGTGGCCGTGGACGAGCTTCGGAGCGCGGCCGCGGGCATCTCCGCGGCGGTCGGCACGCACCGTCCGTAGACCCCGCGCACCGTCCGTGGACCCCGCCCCCCGCTCGTGGACGCCGTCGCGCGCGCCGTGCGTCGGACGACGGGGCCTGCGCGGCGGCGGCACGGCGGTCCACGGGGCCCGGAGACGGTCGAAGATCGGTTCCCGTTGAACGGGAAGCCCGGTCGTCAACGGACCCGCCGCGCGCCAGACTCCTGCCATCCCCGACCCCGAAGGAGACGAGATGCCCGTCCGTACCCGTGTCGCCGTCATCGGCGCAGGCCCCGCCGGTCTGCTGCTGTCCCACCTGCTCGGCCGGCACGGCATCGAGTCGGTCGTCGTCGACTCCCGCAGCCGCGAGGAGATCGAGACCACCATCCGGGCTGGCATCCTCGAACAGGGCACGGTGGAGATCCTCGACCGCACCGGTGCGTCCGACCGCGTCCTGACCGTCGGGCAGAAGCACGAGGGCATCGAGCTCCGGTTCGACGGCGAGGGCCACCGGATCGACTTCGCGGAGACCGTCGGCCGCGCGGTGTGGCTCTACCCCCAGCACGAGGTGCTGAAGGATCTGGTCGCCGCGCGCCTGGCGGCCGGGCAGGACCTGCGGTTCCAGGTGACCGCGGAACGCGTGGAGGACGCCGGGACGGACCGGCCCCGGGTGATCGCCCGGGACGCCGAGGGCAAACGGGTGGAGATCGAGGCCGACGTCGTGGTGGGCGCGGACGGCTCGCGGAGCGTCGCCCGGGAAGCGGTCAGCGGCTCACGCGGGGGGCACTTCCGGGAGTATCCCTTCGCCTGGTTCGGCATCCTGTGCGAGGCACCGCCCAGCGCGGAGGAGCTGATCTACAGCAACTCCCCCGACGGTTTCGCCCTGATCAGCCAGCGCAGCCCCGGTGTGCAGCGCATGTACTTCCAGTGCGACCCGCGGACGGACCCCGAGGCGTACACCGAGGAACGGCTGTGGGAGATCCTGCAGTCGCGGGTCCCCGGCACCACGCTGAAGGAGGGCCCCATCTTCCAGCGCGACGTGCTGCGTTTCCGCAGTTTCGTCGCGCACGAGTCGCGCCGCGGCCGGGTGGTGCTGGTGGGCGACGCGGCGCACACCGTGCCCCCGACCGGCGCCAAGGGCATGAACCTGGCCGTCGCCGACGTCGTCCTGCTCACCGACGCCCTGCGCGCACTGCTCCTCGACCGGGACGAGGGTCCCCTCGACGCGTTCCCGGAGACCGCCCGGCGACGTGTCTGGAAGGCGCAGCACTTCTCGTGGTGGATGACGAGCATGCTGCATCTGGCGCCGGGGACGGACGACTTCGACCGCATGCGGCAGATCGGCGAGCTGCGCACGGTCGTCGAGTCGGAGGCCGGCCGCGCCTACCTCGCCGAGGCGTACACCGGCTGGCCGCTCCCGTCCGCCGCGCTCGACGTGTGACCTCGACGTGTGACGGTGGTCGGCACGGCGGTGGCGGGCGCGTCCTCTCCGCCCGCCCGCCGCCCGAGGCGTTCCGGCATGTCCGCCGGGAGGCCGACGCGACGACCGCCCGCCGGGGCGGCGGCACGGTGGCGCTAACGTGTTCGGCGCACCAGGCACCAGCCCCTCCCCCGTCGGCCCGTCCGCTGTCGTCGGCGGGCCGGGAGGAGTCCCGAGAGCACGTTCCCCACGGAGGCCCGGAGATGAACACCTCGCCCGTCCACCCCTTCGATCTCGTCGCCGTCGACGGACTGCTCAGCGACGAGGAGCGTGAGATCCAGCGGACCGTACGGGCGCTGGCTGAGCGGGAGTTGCGGCCGTACGTCGCCGAATGGTTCGAGGAGGGCGCGATCCCCGCCCGTGAACTGGCCCGCACCCTGGGCAAGCTCGGTGTGCTGGGCATGCACCTGGAGGGCTACGGCTGCGCCGGTACCAGCGCCGTTTCCTACGGTCTGGCCTGCCTGGAGCTGGAGGCCGTCGACTCGGGGCTGCGGAGCCTGGTGTCGGTGCAGGGGTCGCTGGCGATGTACGCGATCCGGAAGTACGGCTCGCAGGAGCAGAAGCAGCAGTGGCTTCCCGGCATGGCGGCGGGCGAGAAGATCGGTTGCTTCGGTCTCACCGAGCCCGACGCCGGTTCGGACCCGGGCGCCATGCGCACCACGGCCCGGCGGGACGGCTCGGACTGGGTCCTCGACGGCACCAAGATGTGGATCACCAACGCCTCGGTCGCGGACGTCGCCGTGGTCTGGGCCCGCACCGAGGAAGGTGTCCGGGGCTTCGTCGTCCCCACGGACACCCCGGGCTTCTCCGCCCCCGAGATCAAGCGGAAGCTCTCGCTGCGCGCCAGCGTCACCGGTGAACTGGTCCTGGAGGGCGTCCGGTTGCCGGCCGAGGCGATGCTCCCGCAGGCGCGGGGCCTGTCGGGTCCGCTCGGCTGCCTCAACGAGGCTCGTTTCGGCATCGTCTTCGGTGCCGTCGGCGCCGCCCGCGACTGTCTGGAGGCCGCCCTCTCCTACGTCCGCGAGCGCACCGTCTTCGGCCGCTCCCTCGCCTCCTACCAGCTGACCCAGCAGAAGCTGGCCGACATGGCGCTGGAGCTCGACAAGGCCATGCTGCTCGCACTGCGCCTCGGCCGGCTGAAGGACGAGGGCCGGCTCCGTCCCGAGCAGGTCAGCGTCGGCAAGCTGAACAACGTCCGTGAGGCCATCGCCATCGCGCGTGAGTGCCGCACCCTTCTCGGTGCCAACGGGGTCACCTTGGAGTACCCGGTGCTCCGGCACGCCAACAACCTGGAGTCGGTGCTGACCTACGAGGGCACCAGCGAGGTCCACTCCCTGGTCATCGGCAAGGCCCTCACCGGTGAGTCCGCCTTCCGCTGAGGCCCCCACCGCGCGTGCCGTGCTCCGTGCGAGGATCGCGCCGTGAAGGATCTCCAGTTCCGTGTCGCGGCCGACGGTGACCTCGCCGGGCTCGTCCGGCTGCGTGACGACGCCGCCCGCTGGATGCTCTCCCGGGACATCACCGGCCAGTGGCGGCCGGGCGAGCTCGACGAGGAGCACTTCCGCCGTGTGACGGCACGTGGCGGCGAGGTGTGGCTCGCCACGGCCGGCGACCGGCTGGTGGGGGCGTGGGAACTGTGGTGGAAGGACGAGGAGGCGTGGGGGCCGCAGCCGCCGGTGGCCGGTTACGTGCAACGGCTGATGGTCGACCGCCGCGCCGCCGCGCCGGGGACGGGGCGGCTCCTGCTCCGGGCCGCGGAGCGACGGGTGTCCGCCGTCGGGCGGGACCTGGTGCGCCTGGACTGCCTGGCCGGCAACGCCCGCCTCACCTCGTACTACCTCGGCCACGGGTACCGGGTCGTCGGCCGCAAGGACGGCAAGCCCCAGCCCGGCGGCCCCCCGAAGTCGTTCACCCTCCTGGAGAAGTCACTGCCGGCGGACCACGACGGCTGAGCCGGAACGGACCCGCACGGACGCGCGACCACAAAGGCACGACCGGAACGCACGTCCTGCGGCGGGGTCCGGTGGAGGTCCGGACTCGGCGGCGGAGCTGTCCCTTAGACTCGCGCCCATGGGCAACTTCTCCTGAACGGGCCGCGACGGTCCCGACAGACATCCGCCCGGCAGGGGCCGGGCCCCGTCGGCGTGTGCGCACGCCCGTCCCAGGAGACATGACCACACCATGCCCGCCCGTTCCGCCCCCTCCGACCGCTCCGCCCTGGACGATCGCATCGCACGTCTGCGGCAGCTCGCCCACGCCGACACCCGGCTGGAGGGCGTCCTGCTCTACGGCTCGTGGACGGTGGGCGAGGCCGACGCCCACTCGGACATCGAGGCGTACCTCTACATCCAGGACGACCGTCTCGCCGACTTCGACGGCCCCGGCTTCCTGGCACAGCTCGCACCGCTCCAGCTCGCCTACACCAACATGTACGGCATCCTCGCCGTCGTCTTCGACGACCTGATGCGTGGCGAGTTCCACCTCACCCCGGCCGGTCCCGGCATCGACGAAGTCCCCACCTGGCGAGGGATGGTGCACCTGCCGCGCCCCGACGACGCCGTCCTGCTCGACCGCACGGGCCGGCTCACGAAGGCCGCCCGGGAGCTGGCCGACTTCCGGCCGCCCGAGCCGGTGACCACCGCCCAGCGGCTCACCGACGAGCTGACCAACTGGACGCTCATGCTCGCCCACGTCCTGGCCCGCGGCGAGATCGCCCGCGCCCACAACCTGTTGCACGCCGTCGTCGCACCCCAGCAGCTCCAGCTCTGCCGTCTGCTGCGCGACAGCACGGCGCATTGGCTCACCCCCAGCCGTGCGCTCGAACAGGACCTGCCCGACACCGACCGCCGTCGCTACGTCTCCACCACGGCCGCCGCCCGCGAGGAGGACGTGCGCAGGGCGGCACGCGACAGCTGGCGCTGGAGCCGCGACCTGACCGCCGAGGCCGCCGGGCGCTGGGGCGTCCATGTGCCGCACGCACTCCACGATCGGATCGGCGGCCTCCTGGACGGTCTTCGCTGAAACACGTCCCGGCCGGGGCCACCGGATGAGTCCGGTGGCCCCGGCCGGGACGGGGCCGAAGGCGGTGCGGGCGGGGGTGTTCAGCCCGTGGTGCGGACGAGCGGTTCGGGGGTCGCGTCGGGGCCGGGCCCGTCGTCGTCCGATCCGACCGCCCTGGTGATCTCGTCGGCGGCGGCGCTGGGCTCCGGGAAGAGGAAGCCGATGCCGACGAAGAGGACCAGGGAGGTGAGGAGCGGGGTGGCGACCGTGGCGGTCTGGTCGGTGCTCTCGATGACGTACTTCACGATGACGTACCCGGCGAGTCCGCAGGCCCAGGAGATCAGGGCGGCCTTGGCCCCGCAGCGGCGGAAGGCGGGGAGGAGGCCGAGCAGCATCGGGATGGAGATGGGGCCCATGACGGCGGCGACCAGCGCGACGATGATGCCGAGCGGCCCGCCGAGCGCCTCGGCCTGGAGGGCGACGACCATGCTCGCCCCGATGAAGACGACGGTGCAGATCCGGCCGGCGAGCAGACCCGTCCGTGGGTCGAAGGCGCGGGCCCGCCTGCTCACGGCGGGCAGGATGTCACGGACCACCACGGAGGAGATGGCGTTGGCGTCGGAGGAGGCCATGGCCATCGTGTGGGAGAACATGCCCGCCACGGTGAGGCCGACGAGGCCGACCGGCAGCAGGTCCTGGGCCATCAGCGCGTAGACCTGCTCCGGCTTCTCCAGGCCGGGCATGATCACGGGGCCGAGGACGGACGGGAAGAGGATGATCGCCGGCCAGATGAGGTAGAGCGAGGCGGAGAGCAGTGCCGAACGCTTGGCGGCCGGTGGGGAGTCGGTGGCCATGTAGCGCTGGGCCAGGTTCCACATGCCGCCGTTGTACTCGAAGAGCTTGATGACGACGTAGGCGGTGAGGAAGCCGGCGGTGTAGGGGCCGACCAGCGGCTCGGTGTGGCCGTCGGGCAGTTTCTCCAGCGTGGCGCCGAGCTGCCCCGGGCCGCCGATCTGGTCGATGACGACCCAGAGCATGGTGAGCGCGGCGATGCCCTGGACGACGAACTGGCCGAAGTCGGTGAGGGCGTCCGCCCACAGGCCGCCGACGGTGCAGTAGACCAGGGTCACCAGACCGGTGACGAGAATGCCGACGGGCATGGCGAGGCCGGTGAAGACGTTCAGCAGGATGGCCGCCGAGGCCCACTTGGCGGCCACGTCGAAGACCTTGAGCAGGGCCCCGCTCCAGGCAAGGGCCTGCTGGGTGGGCACGTTGTAACGGCGGGCCAGGTACTCCAGCGGAGAGGCCACGTCGTACTTGATGCGCAGCCGGTTCCAGCGGGGCGCGAAGACGAAGGCGCCGACGGCGGTGGCGAACGCCAAGGGCACGAACGCCCATATGTAGATGGTGATGCCGTAGCTGTAGGCGACCGCGGCGTAGGCGACGAACACCGCGGCGCTGTAGCCCGACATGTGGTGCGAGATGCCGGACAGCCACCAGGGCATGCGGCCGCCGCTGGTGAAGAAGTCGCTGACGGTGGTGATCCGCCGGTGCGACCAGAAGCCGATGAGCAGCATCACCAGGAAATAGCCGCCCAGAGCGGCCCAGTCCGGCCAAGCCATACGAACTCCTCGATGTCGGCGAACGTCACGTTCCGTGCGATCGCGAGCGGGTGATGCGGCGACGAGCGGGAGGGAAGTGGTGGAACATCAGTCCACGTATGTAAACTGCGTCTTCACTCTTGCCTTGAATTCGCGTGCAGGTTAGTGCTGCGTATTGGGGCGGTCAATCGTCCGGTCGATGTTTCGGAGGGTTTCGTTGGCGCGGGAGGAAGAGGCCGGGCGGGGCCCGGTGAAGTCGGCCGAGCGGACCGTGCGGATCATGGAGGCACTGGCCTCCTCCTCGGAACGGCTCACCCTGGGCCGGCTCCAGGAGTTGACGGGGTATCCGCGCTCCAGCCTGTACGCGTTGCTGCGCACGCTGTCAGGGCTGAAGTGGATCGAGTCGGAGGACGGCGGGGAGTCGGCGGCCTACGGGATCGGGCCACGGGCTCTGCTGTGCGGGACGGCGTACCTGGACCGCGACCCGGCGCTGCCGCACGCCGTGCGGCAGATCGAGCGGCTGCGGGCGGACGTCGGGTACACCACCCACTACGCGCGGCTCGACGAGGCGCGGGTGATCTACCTGGCGACCCGTGAGGCCACCGACTCACGCCGCCTGACCTCCCGGGTCGGCCGGCAACTGCCGGCCCACGCCACGGCGTTGGGCAAGGCGCTGATGGCCGAACTGACCGGGCGGGAGGTCGACGCTCTGCTGCCGGAGCCGCTGGAGGCGCTGACCTCGCTCACCGTGACCGGGCGGCCCGAACTGGCGGACGAGCTGGACGGCGTGCGGGCCCGTGGCTGGTCGCTGGAGAGCGAGCAGAACACGCCGGGGCTGTGCTGCGTCGCGGCGGCGGTGCCCTACCGCATTCCCGCGACGGACGCGATCAGTTGCTCGATACCGCTGGACCACGCCTCGGAGCAGGAGATCGAGCGGGTCTCCCGAGCGGTGCTGCACCACCGGGAGGAGCTGGCGCAGACGTTGCGGCGCGAGGGCATCCGCTGAGACACCGGGGCGGGCGGACGGGTGCAGCGGGCGGGCCCGGCACCGTTCGCCCGCCGGTCCCACCGGGCTCGGTACCGCCCACCGCCGGTACCGCCCACTCGCCGGGGCCGCCGTCCGCCGGAGCCGCCGGATCTTTCGGCTCCACCAGGTCCGCGGGTCCGCGGG
>NZ_JACADT010001430.1:0-1044 GCF_013421635.1 Streptomyces sp. UH6
CGTGGATGCGGCCGGGCGGGCCGCGGTGGCCCGTCCGCCCACGGCCAGGGAGGAACACCACGATGCCGGAAGACACCAGGACCCCGAAGGCCCCGGCCCCACCGCCGAACGCCCCGGGCGCCGTGGCCGGCCGGGCGTGGCTGATGCTGGTGCTCGCCACGCTCGGATTCGCCGTCAACTTCTGGGCCTGGGCGCTGCTCAGCCCGCTGGGCCCGCGCTTCCAGGACGGCCTCGACCTCACCTCGTTCGAGCAGTCGCTGCTGGTCGCGGTGCCGGTGGTGGTCGGATCGGTGGGACGGGTCCCGGTCGGCGCGCTGACCGACCGGTTCGGCGGGCGGGTGATGTTCCCGCTGGTCTCGGCGGCCACCGTCGTCCCCGTGCTCCACCTGGGGCTGTGGGGCCACTCCTCGCTCGCCTCCCTCCTCGCCGGCGGCTTCCTGCTGGGCATCGGCGGCACCGCCTTCGCGGTCGGCGTGCCCTTCGTCAACGCCTGGTTCCCGCCGCGGCGGCGCGGCCTGGCCATCGGGGTGTTCGGGGCCGGGATGGGCGGCACCGCGATCAGCGCGCTGACCACGGTGCCGCTGGTCGACGCGCACGGCACGGCGAACCCGTTCCTGGTGACCGCGGGCGTCCTGGCCGGATACGCGGTGCTCGCGTGGCTGCTGCTGCGGGACGCGCCGGGACGGTCGGCTCCCGGCGAGCCGTTCCTGCCCAGGCTGGCCGGGACCTTCCGGCTGGGCGTCACCTGGCAGGCGTCCGCGCTGTACGCCGTGACCTTCGGCGGCTACGTCGCGCTCTCCGTCTACCTGCCCACCTACCTGCGGACCGGCTACGGCCTGGACACCGCGGACGCCTCCAACCGCATGGCCGGGTTCGTCCTGCTCGCGGTCGTGATGCGGCCGGCCGGCGGCTGGCTGTCGGACCGGATCGGACCGGTGCGGGTCCTCGACGCGAGCCTCGCCGTGGTGGCCGCGGGGGCGCTGGCGCTCGCCCTGGAGCCGCCGCTGATGCCCGGCGGGACCGCCGCCTTCCTGGCCCTGGCCT
>NZ_JACADT010001431.1:0-1043 GCF_013421635.1 Streptomyces sp. UH6
CCGCAGCAGGGCCCGCTGTCCCGGTCCCGGGGTGACGGCGGGGCGGCCGGGCATGGTGAGCAGGTCGGCGACCCGGCCCGCGGGGAAGGGCCGGGCCGTTTCCGGGGTCAGCAGGTAGTGGCCCGCGCCGAGCCGGCGCAGGGTGTGCCGCGGTCCGTCGGGCTCGTCGTCCAGGGCGGTGGCGACCCGGTCCTCGTGCGGGGCTCCGAAGAGCTCCAGCAGGGGCGGGTGGCCGTCGGGGGACGTCCCGGGAGCCACGGTCACGACCGAGGCGGGGGCGGTGGAGAGGTCGTCGGTCAACGGTCCGTCGGGCCGTGGCCCTCCTCCTCCCCGCGGTCGCCGGTCCGGATGCTCCGCCGTGCAGGCGTTACGGCAAACGGTAGGCGTACCACCGGTAAGGTGTCCGGTTCCTCCAGTGAGTCTGGAGCGTGGCAGGGGAGCATCTACAGGGAGGCGAGGCGTCCCCGGGCGCCGGCGGTCACCGCCGCAGCAGTTCCTCCATCGCGGCGGTCAGTCCGCCGTCGACGCCGCCGGGAGGATGCGGGCCGCTCCAGGGCCGGGTGCCGTGCGGCGTGTCCTGGTAGGCGGCGCTCAGCACGTACCCGTCGAGGACGGTGTGGGTGGCGAGGACCCAGTCGCCGTGCCGGAAGAGGCCGCCGTCCGGCGGGGGGCCGACGCCCTGGCCGCCGAAGCCGAAGGTGGTGAAGTCCAGGCGCAGGCCCTGTCCGAGGGCCTTGCTGTAGGCCTCCTTGAGGGTCCACAGCCGCAGCAGCGCGTCCTTGCGCGGCCGCGGCGGCAGCTGGGCGAGGGCGCGCAGTTCACCGGGGGTGCAGGCCTGGGCGCTCAGCAGGCCGACGTCGGTGCGCCGGTCCAGCGGTTCGAGGTCGACGCCCACCCGGCCGCCGGAGGAGAGCGCGACCACGATGACGTCCGCGGTGTGCGACAGGCTGACCTCCAGGTCGCATCCCGGCAGGTACGGGCGGCCGCCGATGCGGTGGCCGAGCTCGACGGTGCGCGGGTCGAGGCCCAGGACGGCGGCGGCG
>NZ_JACADT010001432.1:0-1037 GCF_013421635.1 Streptomyces sp. UH6
AGGGCGGAATGGCGGACGAGGTGATGGCGACGGAACTGGATCGGCGCGGGCTTCCGGCGATGGCACCCGATGTCGCGGTCGCGGTCGTCGGCCGGTCCCTGGCTCTCGGCGAAACCTGTGTCACGGTGGCGGACGTGGACTGGGCGCGGTTCGTCCAGCCCTTCACCGCCCTCCGCCCCAGCCCACTCCTCGCCGACCTGGCGAAGAGCGAGGGCGTGCTCGTGGAGAGCGCCGCCCCCAAGACGTCGGGTGCCGAATCGGCGCTCCGTGGTCGTCTCTCCGGTCTGACCGGCGCGGAGCAGCTGCGGCTGCTGCTGAGCACGGTCCGGGAGCAGGCGGCCATGGTGCTCGGTCACGCCGGTGCCGGGGCGGTCGGTGAGACCGTCACCTTCCGCGAGCTGGGCTTCGACTCACTCACCGCGGTGGAGTTCCGCAACGCGCTGGGGACCGCTACCGGCCTTTCGCTGCCTGCCACCCTCGTCTTCGACTACCCGAGCCCGGCCGTGCTGGCCGAGTACTTGCGCGACGAGATCGTGGGCGCGCAGGACCAGGTCCTGACGCCGCACGCATCGGTCACCGGTGCCGGTGGCGAGGA
The DNA here is from genome assembly GCF_013421635.1 of Streptomyces sp. UH6. Classification (NCBI taxonomy): domain Bacteria; kingdom Bacillati; phylum Actinomycetota; class Actinomycetes; order Kitasatosporales; family Streptomycetaceae; genus Streptomyces; species Streptomyces sp. UH6. The sequence continues at coordinate 596 of NZ_JACADT010001432.1, forward strand.
CGACCCCGTCGCCATCGTCGGCATGAGCTGCCGCTACCCGGGCGCGGTCGCCTCGCCGGAGGAACTGTGGAGTCTGGTCATGGCGGGCGCGGACGCGGTCTCCGGGTTCCCGGTGGACCGCGGCTGGGACCTGGAGCGGCTGTACGACCCGACGCGTGAGCGCGAAGGGTCCTGCTACGTCGACCAGGGCGGCTTCCTGCACGACGCCGGTGAGTTCGATCCGCTCTTCTTCGGCATCTCGCCGCGTGAGGCGCTGGCCATGGACCCGCAGCAGCGGTTGCTGCTGGAGACGTCGTGGGAGGCGTTCGAGCGGTCGGGCATCGACCCGGCGTCCGTGCGCGGTACCCGGACGGGTGTCTTCGCCGGCACCAACGGCCAGGACTACACGGGGCTGTTGCTCGCCTCTCCGGACAGTGCCGAAGGGCACGTCGGCACGGGCAAT
>NZ_JACADT010001433.1:0-1033 GCF_013421635.1 Streptomyces sp. UH6
GCGTCGGCCTGGCCGGGGTGCCCGGCGAGCGTGGGGGCCTGGGCGTCGGCGAACCAGGCCAGGGCGCCGTCGGCGCCGGTGTCCCGGGCGGTGTCCTCGGAGCCGGCCTTGGCGACGCCGGCCACACGGAAGTCCTGCTGCCCGGCGGCGGTCTGCAGCACGACGGTGTCGCCGACGGCGGCCTTCGCGGCGCGGGCCGTACCCGCGTCGAGCACGACTTCGCCCTCGCGGGGCGCGGAGCCGGTGGTCAGCGCGGTGCCGGTGAAGGTGTGCGAGCCCCATCCGTGTGCGGTGAGCACACCGCCCGGAACGGGCAGTTCACGGGCGCCGGAGCCCGCCTCGGCGTCGGCCGTGCGCACCGGGAAGGTGAAGTCGGGGACGGCGGTGGCCACGTCCGGCGCCCTGGCGGCCTTCGCCGCCAGCCCGACGTCCAGCCGCGCGGTGTCCGGCAGCGGGACCGCCTCCTTCTCGCGGTCCTCGCCGCTGCCCGTGACGACGTACTCGTACTGGTCCGCCGCCGCGACGGCAGGCGCCTTCGCGTACCGTTCCGGCGGCACCGACGCGCGCAGGCCGGTCTCGAGCAGGATCCCGCAGGCCGAGACGATCAGTGCGGACATCAGCAGCGCGAGGAAGGTCCCCGCGAAGGACGCGGGCTTGAAGCGGACGGCCTCACGGGCGAGTCCGTTGGGGCACCTCATGCTGTCGCACCCGCCATCTGGCCCGCGCGGGAGCTACGGGAGGTGAGCAGGGCCATCCGCGCCGCGATCTGCTCCGCCGAACCCTGCTCGAGGTGATCGGCGAAGGCGCCGTCGGCGAGGAACAGCACGCGGTCGGCCCAGGCGGCCGCGGCCGGGTCGTGGGTGACCATGACGACGGTGGCGCCGAGGGTGTCCACCGCGTGCCGGAGCAGGCCGAGTATCTCGGCGGCGGTGCCGGTGTCGAGGGCGCCGGTGGGCTCGTCCGCGAACACCACGTCGGGGGTGGTGACCAGGGCGCGGGCGACGGCCACGCGCTGCTGCTGGCCGCCGGAGAG
>NZ_JACADT010001434.1:0-1032 GCF_013421635.1 Streptomyces sp. UH6
CGCCGCGCGGACGCCGCCAGCTGCTTGCAGGCCGCGGGGGTCCGGCCGAGGACTCCGGCGATCTCGGCGAACGGGTACCGGAAGACGTCGTGCAGGACGAACGCCACCCGCTCGGCGGGCGTCATCGACTCCAGGACCACGAGGAAGGCCGTGGTCACCGACTCGTCCAGGACGATCCGGTCGGCGGGGTCCACGGGGCCGTCGGGGCCGGCCGCACCCGTGCGGACCCACTCGGTGCGGTCCGGCAACGGCTCGGGCAGCCACGCACCGGTGTAGCGTTCGCGGCGGGCCCGCGCGGAACCGAGCAGGTCCAGGCAGATGCGTCCGGTCACCGTCGTCAGCCAGGCGCCGGGAGCGAGGATCTCCTCCCGTCTGCCCCGGGGCAGTCCGAACCAGCGTGCGTAGGCCTCCTGGACCGCGTCCTCGGCCTCGGTCACCGAGCCGAGCATCCGGTAGGCGACGTTGATCAGCTTGCCGCGCTCCCCCGCTATCCCTTCCGTGCTGACACCGACTGTCCCCATCGCTCCGGCCGCCCCCTCGCCTTACCTTTCGCAGACCCGCGTCGTCGTGCTGTCGAGACCTTACCGACGTGCTGTTCGAGGGCTGCGGCCCGAGGGCGGAAAAGGGGACTGTGACATGGCCATTCAGGTGACGGCGGACACGGAGCGCGGCCCGGCGTTCCTGCGGATCGCGATCGCCCTGCAGACCCTGACGATCTTTCTGCAGGCGGTCTCCGCGGGGCTGCTGCTGACCTCGTCCTACGGGGAGACGCTGCACAGCGCCGGAGCCCGTGTGATGTACGGGGCGACGATGCTGTACGTGCTCGCGGCGGTGCTGGCGTGGAAGCCGGGGGGCGGCCCGCTCCGGCCGGTCCTGCACGCGTCGGGCTTCCTGGTGCTCGCCTCGGCGCAGGTGGTGCTCGGCATCGCGCACGTCCCCTCGGTCCATGTCCCGCTGGGCGTCGCGATGTTCGCCCTGAGCGTGCTGGCACTGGCGCGGCGCTGACCGCCGGAACGACGCCGAGCGGCAGCG
>NZ_JACADT010001435.1:0-1032 GCF_013421635.1 Streptomyces sp. UH6
GGCCCTCCGGGCCGGGGAGGGACGGGCCGGGGAGGGAGCCGGGGAGGGTCGGTCGGGCTCGTACTGCTCCATGCGCGTGGCGCCCTTTCGGGTGTGCCCTTTCGGGAGGTGCCGACAGGAGGCGGTCCGCCACCGGTGCGGCGGCCCTGGAACGTCCGTCCGGCCGTACGGGGCGGCGGGCGGGGACGTTGCGGCGTGGTGCCTGGTTACCGGCATGGGCCGGACTGGGTGCCGATCCTGACAGAGCGACGGCACCTCAACAAGGGATTCCGTTGTTGCCTTTTGGTTAATCGACGGAATCTGTCGACGAGGCGTCGGCGGGACATGAAAATCAAGGGCTCGGTGTCAGTGGCTCGTGCGATCGTGAGGGGCATGCGAACGTCTCAGGTGCGGTCCGTCGAGGACCTGACCGGCCTGCTGCGCTCCGGCGCCCGGGCCAAGTTCCTGTACTTCTGGGGTCACCGCCCGCAGAAGGGCGGCGGTGTCGGCGCGGGCTGCCTCAGCCAGTGGTGGCCGGCCCCGTTCACCGTGGACGGCACGGTCTACGCGACGGCGGAGCACTGGATGATGGCCGGCAAGGCCCGCCTCTTCGGCGACGCCGAGGCGGAACGCCGGATACTCGAGGCCGGCAGCCCGGCGCAGGCCAAGAACGCGGGGCGGCTGGTCCGCGGTTTCGACGAGGCGGTGTGGGAGCGCGAGCGCTTCGGCATCGTCGTCGAGGGCAGCGTGCACAAGTTCGCCGCCCACGAGGACCTGTGGGCCTTCCTGCGGGGCACCGGCGACCGCGTCCTGGTGGAGGCGAGCCCGCTCGACCGGGTCTGGGGCATAGGCCTGGCCGCCGCGGACGAGCGCGCCCAGGACCCCGGGCGGTGGCGTGGGCTCAACCTGCTCGGCTTCGCCCTGATGGAGGCCCGGGACCGGCTGGCCCGCTGAGGCCCGCCGCGTCCCGTGGCGCCGGGTGCGGGCGGCTGTGCCGTGCACCCGGCGCTCGTGGGGAGTCCTCGTGGCGGTGCGGAAGCCGGCCGTGCCGGA
>NZ_JACADT010001436.1:0-1030 GCF_013421635.1 Streptomyces sp. UH6
CAGTCGGCGTGACCGCCGCCGTCGTGCCCGTCGTGGCCGTCGTGCCCGTCGTGCCCGTCGTGGCCGACGCGGTGGCCGCACCGTCGCCGGAGATACCCGACTCGGCGCCCATCCCGGCCAGCAGCTCCCGCTGCGCGGGAGTGAACGGCAGGGAGGCGAGGTGCTTCAGGACGACGCTGATGCGTGCCCCTTCGTTCGACACCCAGTCCACCGAGTCCTCGCCGTCGCCCCGCTGCCACAGCTCGCCGTCCCGGCGGACCGTACGGCCCTGGCCGTCGGTCCGGGGCACTCCGCTGTGATGAAGGGCGACCACCTCCCACTGGTCGTTGTAGACCGGGGAGCCGGAGTTCCCGGGCTCGGTGTCGGTGCGGTAGTGGAGGAAGTCGTCCAGCCGCACCTGGAGGGCGTTGTCCCGTACCGCGATCTCCTTCAGGCGCCCCATCGGATGGCCGATGACGTTGACCGGCTCGCCGACCACCAGCTTGCCCAGCTGGAGGCTCAGCCGGTTCCAGCCGAACGTCTCCCCGGGGGGCCTGCCGTCGGGACCGGACGAGAGCAGCACCAGGGCGTAGTCGAGGCGCTTGTCCGCCACGAAGAAGCCGTCCGGGTCGAACCCCAGCCGTACCGGGGCCTGCGGCGTGTTGTCGACGGTGACCTGGGCGTCGAACTCCGCGAAGCAGTCACGGGCGGTCTCCGCGTCGGGCAGGACGTGGTGGTTGGTCATCATCAGCCGGGGGGACACCAGGAACCCGGTGCCCACCGGCAGTTCACGGCCGTTCTCCCGTGCCGAGATCCGGGCCACGCTGTGGGCGGCCCGCGCGCCGCGCGGCAGGAAACTCCACGCCTGGAGCTCCTTGGACACCCCGAGGATGCGCTCGAACGCGTCGGGCGCCGCCAGTGGTTCGGAGCGGACCGCCTCCACCACCAGGGCGGCAGGGACCGCCTGCCGCTCCAGCAGGCGTGCGGTCCGCGCCGCCAGGGCCGCCGGGGAGTCGGGGAAGCCGACCCCCGCCTGCTGCCGCCGCTCGAC
>NZ_JACADT010001437.1:0-1027 GCF_013421635.1 Streptomyces sp. UH6
ACGCGCTGCTGCTCGCCGCCGGACAGCTCGACGGGCCAGGCCCGCTCCCGTCCGGCGAGGCCGACCTCGGCGAGGGCGGCACGGCCGCGTTCCTCGGCGTCCGGGGCGCGGAGTCCGAGGACGACGTTGTCCAGCAGCCGCTTCCAGGGCAGCAGGCGGGCGTCCTGGAAGACCACCGAGACGTCCTCGGGGGCGGTCAGCCCGCCCTCGCCCTCCACGTCGTGGTCGAGCCGGGCCAGGGCCCGCAGCAGCGTGCTCTTGCCGGAACCGCTGCGGCCCAGCAGGGCGACGAACTCGCCGTCCCGCACCGTCAGTTCGAGTCCGTCCAGGACTCGGCGTCCGGCGAACGAGCGGACCAGTCCGTCGATCCGGACTGCGGCCGGGCTCAGCCGGCCAGGGTGCGACGCCATGACAGCGCCCTCCTCTCGACGAGCCGCACCAGGCCGTCGGAGACCAGCCCGAGGAGGCCGTACACGACCAGGCCGACGAGGATCACGTCGGTCTGTCCGTACGTCCGGGCGAGCTCCATCATGTAGCCGATGCCGCTGGTGGCGTTGACCTGTTCGACGACGGCCAGCGCCAGCCACGCCGCCGTCACCGCGAAGCGCATGCCGAGCAGGAATCCCGGCAGGGCGCCCGGCAGCACGACCTGCCGGACGAAGGCGGCGCGGGTGAGCCGTACCGTCTCGGCGAGCTCCGCGTAGCGGTTGTCGATGGCGCGCAGGCCGTTGTGGGTGTGGATGTAGACCGGCACGAAGACGCCGAGCGCGATGGTGACCACCTTCATGGTCTCGCCGATGCCGAACCAGAGGATCAGCAGCGGTATCAGCGCCAGCGAGGGGATGGCCCGCTTGATCTGCACCGGGCCGTCCACCACCGCCTCGCCGCCCCGGCTCAGGCCCGACACCAGGGCGAGCAGCAGCCCGGCCGCGACGCCGAACAGCAGACCGAGCACGGCCCGCTGGGCGGACGTGAACAGGTGGTCCTGGAGGCGGCCCTCGGCGATCAGGTCGGAGGCCGTCGCGGC
>NZ_JACADT010001438.1:0-1027 GCF_013421635.1 Streptomyces sp. UH6
TGAGGCCACCGTGGTGCGCACGGCGCGGCTGCTGGGCTACCCGGGCTACCGGGACCTGCGCCTGGCCCTGGCGGGGCTCGCCGCCCACCAGGAGTCGGGCCGCGCCCCGTCGGTCACCGCCGACATAGCCGTGGACGACCCGATCGCCGACGTCGTCGCCAAGCTCGCCCACGACGAGCAGCAGACCCTCGCCGACACGGCCGCCGGGCTGGACACCGTGCAGCTCGGCGCGGCCGTCGCCGCCCTGGCCTCGGCCCGGCGGATCGACGTGTACGGGGTCGCCGCCTCGGGGCTGGTCGCCCAGGACCTGGCGCAGAAGCTGCTCCGGATAGGGCTGGTCGCGCACGCGCACAGCGACCCCCACCTGGCCGTGACCAACGCCGTGCAGCTGCGCGGCGGTGACGTGGCCCTGGCGATCACCCACTCCGGCTCCACCGGGGACGTGATCGAGCCGCTGCGGGTGGCCTTCGAGCACGGCGCGGCCACCGTGGTGATCACCGGCCGCCCCGGCTCGCCCGTCACCCAGTACGCGGACCACGTGCTGACCACGTCCACGGCCCGGGAGAGCGAGCTGAGACCCGCCGCGATGTCCTCGCGCACCGGGCAGCTGCTGGTCGTCGACTGCCTGTTCGTGGGCGTCGCCCAGCGCACCTACGACCGGGCGGCGCCCGCCCTCTCCGCCTCCTACGAGGCGCTCGCGCACCGTCACCGCCGCTGATCCCGCCCCCGTCCCGATCCGTCCGTCCGATCCGTCCGTCCCGATCCGTCCGTCCCGATCCGTCCGTCCCGATCCGTCCGTCCCGATCCGCCCTGTTCCGATCCGTCCCGTCCCTGCCTGGGAGTGCCGCCGACATGTCCGGTGCCGATCTGAGAGTCCAGCTCGAGAGCCTCCCCACCGAGGCCGCCCGCCCCGATCTCGCCGAGCTCGACCGGCTGCCCACGGAGCGGATCGCGGAACTGATGAACGAGGGCGACGCCGCCGTGCCGGCCGCGGTCGCCGGGCAGGTGCCGCGGATCGCCGCCGCCG
>NZ_JACADT010001439.1:0-1025 GCF_013421635.1 Streptomyces sp. UH6
ACGCCGCTTCGTCCAGCGGGCCACCCCGTAGCCGCCGACCAGTCCGGTCGCCGCCAACGCGGCCGTGGGTACCGTCGCCATGTCGTCCTCCTCCGCCGGTGTCTCACGGCCAACGATGCCGACCGGCCCGCCGGCAGTCAAAGCGTGCCGAGCGGGGGGTGAGCCGCTGAGCCCGTCCCGGCCGACACCCCGCGTCCGCTGACGCCCCTCGGGGCCCGGCTCGCGGTCCGCACGCCGTGTGCACGGAGGAATACACGCGGCGAAGGCGGGCATACGGGCGCAGTACCGGGCCGGGACAGGCCGCCGCCCGGCCCGGCAGTCATCTGACGGGAGCTGAGGAGGAGCAGTCCCCTTGACCATTCCCATGATCCGGAGCGACGCCACCATGACCGCCACCGCCACCGCCACCGCCACCCCCACCGCCACCATGGCCAAGACCCCCGTCGCCGTGCCGGAGCCGCGTGACGCCGGGGTCGTCGACGTGGTGGCGGGTCACTCGTGGGACGACCTGGTCGCCCGGGTCCGCGAGGCGGGGCTCTACCCCACGCAGGAGCAGGCCGAGCGGGTGACCCGCGCGGTGCTCGCGGCACTCGGCGAGCAGGTGGTCGGTGACGAGCGCGTCGACCTGGCGCGGGCGCTGCCGGAGGAGGCGGCGCGGATCGTCGCCGCCCAGGTTCCGGCCCACACTCCGCCCGCCGCAGCGGAGTTCGTGGACGAGCTGTCCCGCCGGCTGCCCAACGCCACGCAGGCCACCGCACGCTGGGACACCACGTCGGTGCTCGGCGTGCTTCCCGGACTGGTCGGCGACGACCTGACCCACCGCCTCCTCGCCCAGCTTCCGGCCGGTTACGCCCTGCTGTTCGGCCAGGCCGAACTGCCGCGCGCCGTCTGAGGGTCCCCACGCCGCCCCAGGCCGCCCCTCGCCGCCGCCGCCGGACGCCGCACCGCCTTCAGCCGAGGTAGTCCCGGGCCAGCAGCCTCCGGTAGGAGGTGCGCCACCCGGCCCGGTACCACCGGACCTCCCG
>NZ_JACADT010000144.1:0-8853 GCF_013421635.1 Streptomyces sp. UH6
CGCGACGGAGTTCGCGCGCCGCTGGACGGCCGCCGGCGGCTCCGAGGAGCAACTCCCCGAGCCCGACGAGAAGATGATCGACGACGCGCTCCTCGCGCGGCTCGGCGACGACGAGTACGAGGCCCTGCGGCTGGCACTCGCCTGGTGCTCCACGGACGGCTGGCAGCCGCCCGCGCTGGCCGTGCTGTGCCGCAGCGCGGAGGTGCGCCGCCGGTACGGGGCCGCGCTCCTGCCCGTCGCGCGCGAACTGGCGGCGCTGGAGTCGCACGACCTCAAGTGCCTGGTGTACGCGCTGGCGGTGCTGGACGACGAGCCCCTGATCGTGCTGCACCGGCCCACCGGGCGCGGCTTCGAGGTGCGCATCGGCGGCATCGGGGACAACTTCCAGTTGCACACCCTGCTCGCCCACGTCCTCGTCGGCGGGGGTCACCTGCCCGGTGACGCCCCGTCGGCCGAGAGCGTCCTGCTCGCCACGGATCCCGCGCCCGCCCAGGGCCGGACCGACGTCGTGGCGACCGGGGCCTTCGAGCTCCTCGCCCCGGACGGCGAGCGGATCTGGAACGAGGGGCTGCCCGACGACATACCCGTGGTCGAGGGACGCCGTCTGCTCGTGCTGGACGAGCCGACATACCGGCGGAGTTGGAACGCCGACCGGTTCTTCCCCCACCTGCCGGGCACGGCGGAGCTGACCCGCGTCCTCTCCGCCGACGAGACGCGCACCTGGTTCGCCCGCACCTCGGCGGACGCCGCGATCTGACGCCGCAGGCCGGACCGGACGCCCGCCGGTGCGGCGGGGCGGTCCCGGAGGAACCGTGCGACGCCCTCCGCCGGGACACCGCCCGGAGGGCGACGGACGGCGGGGCAGAATGACCCCGGCGGGCTGAGCCGGCCGACCCCGGCAGGGCGGAGCCGGCCGCCGGAGCCGGGCCGGAGCCGGAGGCGGCCGCCGGAGGAGGGAGTCACGTGAAGACGGTCGGCGAAGTCGACGCGCTCGCGTCCGCGGCCCACGCCGGGCAGACCGACAAGACCGGCGTGCCGTACGTGGAGCACGTGCGAGCCGTGGCCGCGGGGCTGGCGGCGTTCGGGGACGAGCTGGTCATGGCGGGGCTGCTGCACGACGTCGTCGAGGACACCGGCTGGACTCCCGAGCGGCTGCGTGCCGCGGGAGTCCCGCCGCGCGTCGTCGCGGCCGTCGAGGCGGTGACCAACCAGCCGGGCGTGCCCTACGAGGAGAAGATCCGCCGCATCGCCGCCGACCGCGACGCCACCCTGGTGAAGATCGCGGACAACGCCCACAACAGCAGGGCCGACCGCGCGGCGCGGCTCCCGGAGGAGATGCGGGCCCGTCTGGCCGCGAAGTACCGGGCGGCGCGCGACGTCCTGTGGGCCGCGGCGGACGAGCGGGACGTCGAGGCCATCGTCGCCGTCGTCAATCCGCCGCTGCTGGAGGAGCTGAGGGAGCGGCGGGAGCTGAGGGAGCGGCGGCGGCGGGGGGCCTGACGCTCAGGGCCTGAGCCCGTAGAACCGCATCGGGGAGTTCGGCACGAAACCGATGCGCGGGTACACCGGTGCGCCCGCCTCGGTGGCGTGCAGGGTGGCACGGGTGAGGCCGGTGGCGCGGGCGCCCTCGTGGAGGGCCCTGCGGGTGACCGCCTCGCCGTAGCCGCGGCGCTGATGGTCCGGATCCGTGGCCACCAGCGCGACGAACAGCCGGCCGTCCGCCTCGACCGCCGCGGCACAGGTCACGGGCACGCCGTCGCGCAGGCCGAGGAAGGCGAACACCTCGCTCTTCCACAGCGGGGAACCCGCGAGGCCGTCCCGGCCGGCGGCCGGATCGAAGCCGTAGGCACGCGAGTTGAGGTCGGCGTAGTCGCGCAGGTGGTCGTCGGTGGTCACGCGGACGAAGGTGAGGTCGGGGTGGCGCGGCTCCGGCACGGGCAGCAGGTCGCCGGCCATCCCGGTGCCGGGGAAGGCGAACTCCAGCCCCGCCCGTTCCGCCGCCGCGGGCAGCTCCGCCCGGGCGTCCTCGCCGAGCAGGCCCTCGAAGAGCCAGAGGAAGCCCGGCTGTCGCTTCGCGCGCATCACGTCCGCCGCCTGCCGCAGGCGGGCGTCGAGGAGCGGCGCGTCCACGCGGTCCTCGGTGAGGGTGACGGCGTTCCAGAAGGGGAACCGGCAGTCGGCCCAGCGGACGGCGACGCCGGGCAGGTCCCGCACGTCCGCCTCGGGGGTGCGGTCGAGCACCATGGCGCGCCACACGGTGGTGAGCTGGCGCATCGATTCGATCGTGTCCGCGAGATCCGTCACAGCCCAGCAGCCCTTCGCCTCGTCGAGCGGATGACGGGCCGGGGCGCGTGCACGCCCTGCCCACCCCCAGTCCAACGCCGCGACCCCACGGAGGCCACGGCCCGAACCGGCCAAGCCCCGGGGGCCTCCCCGTGCGTCGCCGGGGTCACGCGTCCCCGCGCCCGCGCGCCTTCCGCTGTAGGGCCTCCCGCCGCCGGCGCAGCGCCTTCTGCCGCTTCCGGCTCTCCGCGCGCCGCCGCGCCCGCTCGCGGGCGGCCGGGCTCCTCAGTTTCGAGGAGTCCGGCAGCCACAGGAGCGCCCCCACCAGACCGGCGATGAGCAGCAGCAGCAACACCCCGAGCGCCGCCGCGAAGGCAGGCGGCAGGCCCGCGATCTGCTCGATCCGGTACCGGATCACTGCCACCACCCCTTGCCTCGAACGCGTGCACGACAGTGCCGCACTGTAGTCACCGGGCCGCCGTCCCAGGACGCCCGCCCGCCCGCACACCACGACGGCCGGGCGTGATCAGGGCAGCACACAGAACTGGCCGAGGTCTCGCAGCGCGAGGGTCCGTTCGCGTTCGTCCAAGCCTTCGCACCACGTGAGACCCGCGGGAAACGGGGGCACCGCCTGGGCCGGCTCGTTCAGGATCACGGCGCGCTCGTCCGTCCGCACGGCCTCCCGCCGGGCCCAGGCGTCGACGCACGGCCGGTCGGTGGGGCCGGGCGGCGCGGGGGGCGGGGTTTCCGGTCGGCGATGCACGGTACGCAGACGGCATGGGAGTGTCCGAGACGATGCGTGCCGTGCGGCTGACCGCGCACGGAGGGCCGGAGGTCCTCGTGCCGGCGGAGGTGGCCGTGCCGACCCCGCGCGCGGGGGAACTGCTGATCCGGGTCAGTGCCGTGGCGCTGAACAACACCGACCTGTGGACCCGGGACGGCGCCTACGGCCGCCCGGGGGACCCGAGGGCGCTGTCGGGGTGGCGGGGGCCGATCGACTTCCCGCGCATCCAGGGGGCGGACGTGGCCGGCCGGGTGGTGGCGGTCGGGTCCGAGGCGGACGCGGGGCTGCTCGGACGCCGGGTGGTCGTCGACCCGGCGATCTACGACACCGACGGGCCGGACGCGTACCCGGTGGGCCTGATGGGGAGCGAGCGCGACGGCGGATACGCCGAGTACGTGACGGCCCGGGTGGAACGCGCGCACGACGTGACGGACTCCCCGCTCACCGACGCCCAGCTCGCGGCCCTGCCCACCGCCTACGGCACGGCGCTGGGCATGATCGAGCGGGGGCGGCTCCGGCAAGGGGAGACCGTCCTCGTGTCGGGGGCGTCCGGCGGTGTCGGTCTCGCGCTGGTGCAGATCGCGCGGGCGCGGGGCGCGCGGGTGCTCGCCGTCAGCCGGGGGTCCAAGATGAGCCTGGTGCGCGACGCGGGTGCGCACGAGGTCATCGACCGCGGCCGGGACCTCGACGAGCAGGTGCGCGTGGTCGCCCCGGACGGTGTCGACGTCGCGCTGGACGTCGTCGCCGGGGACCTGCTGAGCGAGGGGCTGCCGTGGCTGCGCGAAGGGGGCCGGTGGGTCGTCGCCGGTGCGCTCGGCGGGTACGACGTCGCCTTCGACGTGCGCCGTCTCTACCTGCACAACGCGCAGGTGATCGGCTCCGCGATGCACACGCCGCACCACTTCGACCTGCTGATGGAGATGGCGCGCGAGGCCGCCGTGCAGCCCGTGATCGCCACGACCTATCCGCTGGAGGAGGCCGCCCTGGCGCAGGAGGAACTGGCCCGCCGGGGGCACGTGGGGAAGATCGTCCTGCTTCCCTGAGCCGACGGCGGAGCATGGCGGGACATAAGAGAACGATCGTTCTTGACTGATCGTTCTCTTACTGCGTACGCTCACGGACATGGGAAGACCACGGGCCTTCGACGCCGACCAGGCCGTCGCGGCCGCCGCCGTCCTGTTTGCCACGCACGGATTCGAGGGCACCTCGGTGGACGACCTGGTGTCCGCCACCGGCGTGCACCGGGGCAGCCTCTACAAGGTGTTCGGATCGAAGCGGAGCCTGCACCTGACGGCCCTGCGCGCCCACCTCGCGCACGAGATCCGGCCGACCGCCGAGGCCATCGCCTCGGCCACCGGACCCGAGCAGGCGCTCGCGGCGGCGATCGCCTCGTTCGACGACGGCCCGGCCGCCGGGCTGCTCCTGCTCGCCGCCACCGAGCGCGCGCCTCATGACCCCGAGGTGGCCGCGCTGGTCGCGGAGGGCGTCACGGCTCTGGAGGACGCCCTGCGCCCCACCCACGGCGATGCCGCGCCTCAGCTCGCCTCCACCGTTCTCGGTGCCCGCCTGCGTCTGCGCGCCCGGCCGGCCGACCCCAAGGAGTACTGACATGGCCCTGATGTCCATCGACCACGAGCGGAACCTGCTGATCGTCGAGATCCAGGGCCTCGACAAGCTCTGGGCGCTCAAGAGCCGCCTGGAGATCCCGCTCGGGAACGTGCGCGGCGCCACCCACGACCCCGGCATGGCGCGCGAGCCGAAGGGCGTCCGCGTGGCCGGGACCCACATGCCCGGCGTGGTCACCGCGGGGCGCTTCCGCCGGCAGGGCGAGTGGCTGTTCTGGGACGTGAAGAACCCCGAGAAGGCGGTCGTCGTCGAGCTCGCGGACGCGGAGACCTACGACCGTCTCGTGGTGGAGGTCGACGACCCCCGCGCCACCGTCGCGCTCGTCGAACGATCACTCACGCGCGGCGACTGATCCGGGCGCGCCGGGTTGTACGGCGGAGACTGTGATGAACGACACCCAAATGGAGGGCAAACTTCCGGTGGAGACGAGCGTCTGATAGTTACAAGTCCGATTTCCCTAAGCCTGTGATCACGATGCCGCCGTCGCGGGGGCGGTCGTCGGGGTGGCCGACGGCGAGGGCAGTAGCCAATCGGAAAAGCATCCCGTGTGACGAGGAGCCATGAGTCAACTTTCCCTCAAAGCTGTTCAGCAGCTCACCTGCAAGAAGCGTGACGCCTGGTGGACGGTGTTTCTCGTCGATCCTCTGGCCACCCGGATGCTCCTGGTCCTGGCCAGGTTCCGGTTCATCACGCCCAACGGGGTGACCTGGGCCGCGCTGATCTTCGGTTTGGTCTCGGCCGGGTTCTTCCTGGCGGCCGACCCGGTGTCGCTGATCATCGGCGCGGTGCTCTACCACTTCAGCTTCGTGCTCGACTGCGTCGACGGGAAGCTGGCCCGGCTCAAGAACAACGGCTCCCTGTTCGGCGGCTGGCTGGACTACGTCTTCGACCGTGTCCGCGTGCTGTTCTGCGCGGTCGGCCTCATGGGCGGGCAGTACCTGCGCACCGGCGAGGGGATATTCCTCCTCGCGGGTCTGGTGATCGTCTTCCTGGACAGCCTCCGGTACCTCGACGCGCTCCAGATCTACAAGATGCGCGCGGGCATGCGCAGCAAGATCAAGAAGGCGATGCGGGCCCGCCGTGCGCAGGAGGCGGCCGCCGCGATGGAGGCGGGCGTCGTCACGAACCCGGCTTCCGCGAACGTGACGGCGGCCGACGACGAGGCCGCGGTGGACGCGGGCGTCGTGTTCATGGAGGACCTGCTCCGCGACAGCGAGACCGAGGGTGACGGCGACGAGGCCGACCGCTCCGAGGAGCAGCTGCGGGCGGCCCAGGCCCCCGACCGCAAGGTCATCGACCTGCACACCGAGTTCCGCACCAAGTTCCCCTGGTACACCCGGGTCCGCACCGCGCTGCTGAACCGCCGGGTGCGGCCGCACCTGGTCAGCGGCATCGAGTTCCAGATGTTCGTCTTCATCGTGGGCCCGCTGATCGGCCAGCTCCTGTGGACCACCGCCGTCGCCGCGGCACTGATGCTGGCCTTCGAGCTCGTGATCATGTACAAGTTCTGGCTCTCCACCAAGGACTTCGACCGGGTGATGGCCGAGCTGAGCCCCGCCCCGGCGAACACGGTCGGCGTGATCGTGCCCGAGGCGTTCAAGGGTTACGTCGCGCCTCAGCCGGAGCCCGCCGCCGAGGACGGGAAGGACGCCGCGTCGTTCCTGCCGTCGCAGTCGCGGACCGAGGCGGCCGACGTCCCGGCCGCCACGTCCGGCACGTTCTGACCGGGTCCACCCGCGTGTCCCGGCGGCGCCGAAGGCGCCGCCAGGGCATGTGATCACCCGGACCGCCGGCCGACTCACCGGCGCGCACAGGACCGGCACCCGCGTTCGCGGGTGCCGGTCCTTCGTGTTGCCGCCCCGCCGGGACACAGGCCTCATGGCCGGGGCACGGGCCTCGCCGTCGGCCCCGCACGGCTCTGGCCTGTGCGGCGCGGGGCCGACGTGTCGATCCCACCAGCGGCCGCCGCCCGCCGCACTCCCGTGGGGCCGTCCGGGCGACACCGGAGCGGGCCGCCGGTCAGCAGGTGACCGTGCGCTCGTAGGCGCCGGTGATCGACTCGTGGGTGTGGATCACGGAGTGCTTCGGGGCGAGCGGGAAGCAGGGGCTGAGGCTGAGGTGCGTCCATCATCCGGCGGACACGCGGACGGCGGCATCCGCGCTGGGCGGAACGGGTGATGTCCTCCGCGTTGGGCCGAACGGGCGAAGCGGTACGGCGCCCGCCGCGTCACCGGGCCGGCCGTCCCCCTCCGGAGGGGGAAGGGTTCACGGCGTGAGCTTGTCCTGGTGCCCGGGTTCACGGTGTGAGCTTGTTCTGGTGCCCGCCGCGCCACTCGGTGAGCAGCACCGTGGCGTCGTCCGCGAGGACCCCGCCGTGGTGCTCCGTCACGGCGGCCATCAGCCGACGGAGCGTCTCGTGCAGGGTGAGCTCGCCGGAGTGGTGGCGCAGGATGAACTCGACGAACCGGTCCAGGCCGAACTCCTCGCCGCCGGGCCTGCGCGCCTCCACGATGCCGTCGGTGTAGAGCACCAGCCGGTCGCCGGGCTCCAGCTGCTCGGTGCACTCGGTCACCGGAAGCCCGAGGGCGGTGCCCATGGGACCGGCCGGCGGGCAGCTCAGCTCCGTGGTCCACCGGTTGCCCCGCAACAGGATCGGCAGGTGGTGACCGCGGTTGATCCAGGTCAGCCGGCCCGTGCTCATCCTCAGCTCGGCGATGATGCCGGTGACGTAGCGGCTGGTGCTGAACTCCCGCACCAGCGTGTTCTCCACGTGGCGGCTGGTCTCGACCAGGGACGCGCCCTGGCGGCGGGCGTTGCGGCAGGCGGCCACCGCGACGTTGGCGGTGATGCCGGCGGTGGTGTCGTGGCCCATCGCGTCGAAGATGCTCAGGTGGAGCGTGCCGTCGGCCACGGCGTAGTCGAAGGCGTCCCCGCCGACGTGGTAGGCGGGCTCCACCGCGGCGCCCACGGTCACCTCGTGCCCGGCGAACGCCGGGGGCGGCGTGAGGTTCCACTGCATCTCGGCCGCGACGTTCATCGGCTCGGTGCGGGTCAGCCGGGCGTAGGAGTCGCTGTAGGAGCGCTTGCTGAGCAGCAGCAGGGCCGTCGTCGACGCGAGATCGCGCAGGATCTCCCGAACGTGCTCGCCGTCGGTGTCGGTGTCGGCCCGCAGCACGCCCAGCCGCTCCACCCCGTCGGTGATCGCCACCCACCAGCGCCGCCGGCCGGTCTCCGTGGGCGCGAGCCGTTCCGGCAGGACGTCGACGCGCTGGTAGGCCTGGCCGGGCAGACTGCCGTGGATGGTGAACAACTGCCCGCGGTGGCCGGCGTCCGGGCCCTCGCCGGTGAGTTGGCGGAGCACCTTCTCGCGCAGGTCCACGAGGAACACGGCCGTGTCGTGCAGCCCGGCGGCGGTCGCGTGCCGTGTGATCAGCCACGGCAGCTGATCCAGGGTGACGGTGTGGCTCTCCTCGATCAGGCGCACCCATTCCAGCGCCGCCGCCGCTCGCTCATCCACGGTTCGCCCCTCTCACCGACGCCTCCGACGCGCCCACGACACCTTCAGCACCCGTCTCCCGCACCGCGAGCCGACATGCGGCGCGGATCCCGCCGTGACGCGCCGCACCCCCGGTACCGTCGCGTCGCCGGACGCGTGGCCGCGGGGGTGCGGGGCGGGAGTGGACCTGACGTCAGCGCCGTCGGTGACGTCGCGTCGCGGCCGTCAGTCGTCGTGACCGGCGTTGGCGGTGCCGTAGTTGCCCTCCTCGGAGGTCCACTGGGTGCCGGAGAAGATGTTCGGCGAGTGGTCGTCGTCGCCGTCGGCGACGGCGGTCCCGGCGCCGAGGCCGGCGGCGGCGAGGGCGAAGGCGGCCAGAACGGTGGCGGTGGCGCGGCGAACGCGCATGGTTCCTCCTCAGGGTTCGGTCCCCGGACGCGGAACGGTCGGGCGGGTGATCGCGTCCGGTGCCCTCATGCCACCAGCCGCAAGCCGTGCGGATACGCCGTCGGCCCCGTGTCGCGCCCTCCGTTCACCCATCGGACCCAGCAGGGGGCGCGCACCCCCACCGGGCACGCCCCCGCCTGCGCGCCTGTTCACCGGGGTTCCCGAGGCCGCTCCCACCCTCGCGGTCGGGCGTCACGGCGTCACGGCGCCTCGCGGG
>NZ_JACADT010001440.1:0-1025 GCF_013421635.1 Streptomyces sp. UH6
CGACCGCGCGGGGGACCGGTGCGGGCTGCGGAGCCTCCGCCACGGGCGGCGCCGGGGGAGGCGCGGGACAGGTCGGGGACACGGGTGAATCGATTCCGGCCACTTTCGGCAGATGAGGGGCGCTCATGGCGTCCGGCTCTCGGGTCGGTGCGTAGCGTGCAAAAGCATCGCAAACCCCCATGTGGTTCCGCGCAGCCGACGGTCCCCCCACAAGTAACGGACTCATTACGAGATGTCCAGCATTGTCCCGCTCGGAGTGCCGGTGTCCTTCCGTAGGCCTCGTGGTGTCCGTGGTGCGCCTGCTGCGAGGGTGACGGGAGGGGGCACGAGGAACTCTGTCCGGAAAACGCCGTGGCCCTCCGGGGGTGCGGTCGTATAGGGATGCGCCCCGCGGCGCGTCACCTCGGAGTTGTGGGGTACCTACTGGTGAGAGAGCTGGAGGTGCGGAGCGGGCGGCGTGGAACCCGGTGACCCGTTCTTCGCGTGGTGATGGTTGACGGTTGAACCGGTGTCCGAAAGTGGCGTTGCCGTGGCATTCGTCGCGGCGGAGCAACACCCGTACGTGCGCGACCGACAGGCGCGTGACCGAAGCGACGAGGAACGGCGAAACCGACATTCGCCACCCCGCGCCAGCCCATGCTTGGTGATGGGCGCACCACGGCCGCGGAGCAGCAACTGCTCGGCGTGCGCTCCCTGCCCATGCCAGGGCCGGTGAGGTGCCGCAGGCACGCACGGGAACGAACACGCGGTAGTTACGCGAGCACGGCGGTTACGTGTGCACAGCAGTTACGCATGCACGGCAGTTACGTGGCGGCAGCGGTTTACGTAGGCACAGCAGTTACGTACGCACGGCGGTTACGTACGCACAGTGCAGTGATCGACACATGGTGTGATGCAGTCCTCGGTGTTGCCAGCGTGCAACGGAAAGGAACGAGCGCCCATGCGCGAGATCCTCGGAAAGCGACGCAGGCTTCTGTCGCTCCTGTCCGGCCTGTCCGGCCTGTCCGGCCTGCTCCCCGGGAGCG
>NZ_JACADT010001441.1:0-1024 GCF_013421635.1 Streptomyces sp. UH6
CTGGTACCTGGTCGCCTACGACCTGGACCGGGCCGGCTGGCGCAGCTTCCGGCTGGACCGCCTGAGTGCACCGGAGGGGACCGGTGACCGGTTCCGCCCCCGGGAGCTGCCGGCCGCCGACGCCGCGGCCTTCGTACGGGCCGGGCTGGAGAACCTGCCCCGCCCGCACCGGGTGGAGGCAGTGGTCGACGCCTCGCCGGACGCCGTCCGGCGGCGCATCGGTCGCTGGGCCCGGGTGGAAGAGTCGGCGGAGTCGGCGGAAGGGGCTGCGGAGGGCCGCTGCCGGGTGCACATGACGACGGACGACCTGGACTGGGCGATGGCCGCTCTGGGCATGACGGGCGCGGAGTTCCGGGTCGTCGGCCCTCCGGAACTGGTGGACCTGGTCCGGGAGTGGGGCGGCCGGTTCAGCCGCGCCGGTCAGGCCGGTCACGCGGGGACCGGAAGCCCACCCGGAACCGGAAGTCCTCCAGCGTGAACGACAGCACCGGGCGGCCCCGGCCGAGGAAGCCCAGCGCTCCGGCCGGGTCGGGGCGGAAGGACGCCCTGGTCAGCGCCGGCCTGCCGGTCAGGTGGGCGGGGACGGCCAGCACCTGTCCGTCGACCTCCTGGAAGAGGCGGGTGCGGACCGGCAGCCGGCCGGGCAGCGGCCGTCCCGGGCGGAAGACGGCCCGCACCTCGCCGGTCCTGGGGGCGCGGAGCCGGAAGTGCTCCGTTCCGGCGGCTCCTCCCGCGGGTTCCAGGGCGAACTCCCCGAGTTCCTTGGGGATGCCCCACAGGGTCCGCCCGCCGGCCCTGGACCGCTCGCTGTCGACCCAGACCGCCACCGCGGTGCAGCCGGTGCGCCGCCCCCGCCGGACGGCGAGCGCCACCAGCAACTCCCGGTAGGCCAGTGTCCCTTCGGGCGAGTAGTCGACGCAGAAGGTCAGCAGCGGGTACCGTCCGCCGACGGCGAGCGGGCGCACCCCCTCGGGCAGCGGCCACCGCGGCAGGCGGCCGGCGCGGACCGTCCACAGGCCGACGT
>NZ_JACADT010001442.1:0-1023 GCF_013421635.1 Streptomyces sp. UH6
CAGGCGGAGCGCACGCCGCCCAGTCCCTCGCCGGACGGTCCGGGCGGGCGGGGGCGCTACCGCCGCCCGGCCGGCGGAGCTAGCCTGCCCCCATGGCCCTCACCCTCTGCTTCGCCGCGTACCGCACCCGCCGCGCCGCCTGAGCGCGGCGATCGCGGCCCCGGTCCGTCACGAGGACCGCACGGCACGACAGCCTCGCCGCGCCCGTAGACCGTCCACAGACACCCTCCACGGGCACGGAGATCCGACATGTTCACCCCTTACCCGGAGCTCGACACGCTCCTGACCGGCCTGGCCCGCTCGGTCCGCGGCATCCTCGGCGGCACCTTCGTCGGCATGTACGTCCAGGGCTCGTTCGCCCTCGGTGCCGGGGATGCGCACAGCGACTGCGACTTCGTGGTCGCGGCCACCCGCCTGCCGGACGGCGGGACGGAGGCGGCGCTGCGCCGGCTCCACGACGGCATCCCGCTGCGTCCCGGTCACTGGACGCGGCACCTCGAGGGCTCCTACGCCGACACCGCCTCCCTGCGCGACGTCGGCGGCCTCGGCGTCCGCTGGCTGTTCAACGACCACGGGCACCGGGAGCTGACCTGGGACACCCACTGCAACAGCGCGCACAGCCGCTGGATCCTGCGCCACCACGGCATCACCGTGGCCGGCCCGCCGGTCACCGAGGTGGTCGACGAGGTGCCTCCCGAGGCGGTCCGCGCGGAGGCGCGGGCGGCGCTGCCGGGGCTGCTGGACTCCGTCGGCACGTGGGCGTCCTTCGACCTGGCCTGGACGCAGCGGTACACGGTGACGACGTACTGCCGGGTGCTGTACTCGCTGCGGACCGGCCGGGTGACCTCGAAACCGGGAGCGCTGACCTGGGGCCGTGAGCATCTGGCGCCCCGTTGGCGGCCGTTGCTCACCCAGGTGCTGGAGGACCGCGGCCGCGGCTGGGACGCGGCAGACCCTCCGCGGCCGGGTTCCCTGGAGGCGACCCGCGCGTTCGCCGCCTACGCGGAGTCCTTCGCGCACTGA
>NZ_JACADT010001443.1:0-1033 GCF_013421635.1 Streptomyces sp. UH6
CTGGACACCCGGAGCGATCTGGTGGAGGCCAGGGCGCTGTACGCGCGCCTCGGGTACCGGGAGACGCCGCCGCACAACGACGGCGTGTACGCCGAGCACTGGTTCGCCAAGGACCTGTGAGGCCGCCGGCCGGAGCAGGGGCTCCCGTGGGCACCGGTCGCTTCGCCGATGCGGGGGCCGGACGGGCGGCGGGACCCTGACGGCGTCCGCCCCCCGCCTCACCTCCGGAGGAACACATGCGTCGCCCCCTGCGCCGTCTTCTCGGCGTCCTCGCCGCCTGCGCCATCGCCCTCACCGTCTCCGGTCCCGCCACCGCGGCGACCCCGGCGAGCACGGCGGGCGCGGTGGCGACGGCCGCCGAGGCCGCGCCGATGAGCACCAGCACCCCGGTGGTCTTCGTGCACGGCTACACCGGCAGCGCGTCCAACTGGACCACCGCCATGTCGGTCTTCCGCGCCCAGGGCTGGTCCGCCGACCGGCTGTTCGCCTACGAGTACAACTCGTACGGGAACAACGTCCAGAACGCCCAGGGCCTCGCGTCGTTCGTCCAGAACGTCAAGTCGCGGACCGGCGCGAGCAAGGTCGCCATCGTCAACCACTCGATGGGGGGCCTGGTCAGCCAGTACTACCTGAAGGTGCTCGGCGGCCACAGCCACGTCAGCCACCTCGCGTCGATCGCCGGCGCCAACCACGGCACCACCTACGCCGGGGCCTGTCTGATCTACGTGACCTGCCAGCAGATGTACCCCGGCTCCTCGTTCATCTCCCAGATCACCTCGGGCGACGAGACGCCGGGCACCACCGAGTACGCCACCTGGTACTCGGCCTGCGACGGGATCATCCTCCCCTACACCAGCACCCGGCTGGACGGCGCCGACAACAACGCGGTGCTGTGCACCACGCACATCGGGTTCCTCGCCGACACGGGCGTGCTCGGCGACATCGCGGACTTCGTCGCCTGACGTGCGGCGGCACGCGAAGGGCCCGGCTCCCCGGTCGAGGGGGCCGGGCCCTGCCGGTGCGCGGGGGTGCG
>NZ_JACADT010001444.1:0-1022 GCF_013421635.1 Streptomyces sp. UH6
CGCCTCCGCCGTCGCCGCCGTGGCCGCGGTGGTGCTCACCGGCACCCTGGTCACCCGCTACGGACCGGACGACGGCGCCCGGGACCGCACCTCCGCCGCCGGCGCCGAGGCGTCCCCCACCCCTGCCGCCACCACCGCCGCCACCGCCTCCCCCTCACCGGCCGGGGACCGGAAGAAGGACCGGGACGACGACGGCAAGGGCAGCCCCACCCCCTCCTCCACCCCCGAGGGCGGAAAGAACCCCAAGCCGAAGGCCACCGGCACGCCGCTGACCGTCGTCACCCGCCCCCACGTGTGGGAGAGCCCCTGCAGTCAGCACTACCTGGTGAACCGCCCGCCCGCCGAGTTGGGCCCGCCGCCCACCGAGCCGGACGCCCCCGGGTGGGTGTCCGCCATGGGCGCGGTCGCGTCGGGCGACCAGATGATCGCGCTGACCGTCCAGGCGACCGGCGACGAGACCGTCGTCCTCGACGCGATCCACGTCCGGGTCCTCAAGTCCTCCGCCCCGCTGCCGTGGAACGACTACGCCATGGGCGTCGGCTGCGGCGGCAACGTCTCCACCCGGTCCTTCGACGTCCGTCTCGACGAGCCGCGCCCGACCGCCCGGCCGCAGGGGGGCCAGGGCGCCTTCCCCTACAAGGTCACCGCCGCCGAGCCCCTGGTCGTCTACGTCACCGCGCACGCCTCGGCCCACGACGTCAGCTGGGTGCTCGACCTCGAGTGGTCCAGCGGCGGCCGGTCGGGGACCGTCCGCCTCGACGACGGCGGCCGCCCCTTCCGCGCGAGCGGCAACGAGGGCCGCCCCCGGTACGAACATCCGCTGGGCGCGACCACTTGGAGCGCCTCGCTCGAGTAGCGCAGGATGGGGCCCGTGGGGGCGACCAGGAACGAGACCGAAGAGCTGCTGCGCCGCGCCGGGCTGGAGGTCGTGGCCCCGTGGCGGACCGAGCCCGTGCTGTCGGTGCGTGCCGCCTGGCGGACGGTGACCGGCGGTGGTGTGCCGCCGTCGGCGGAGGTCCCCG
>NZ_JACADT010001445.1:0-1021 GCF_013421635.1 Streptomyces sp. UH6
CACCCGCAAGGCCGTCGGCCTGCTGCGGGAGCACGGCTGCACCTCGGTGTGGTTCGGCGCCGCGGCGCCGCTGGGGCTGATGGCGCCGGCCCTGCGGAAGGCGGGCGCGACCCGGCTGGTGGCCACCACCCACGGTCACGAGGCGGGCTGGGCGCAGCTTCCCGCCGCGCGGCAGCTGCTGCGGCGGATCGGTGAGTCGACCGACGTCATCACCTACCTGGGCGAGTACACCCGTTCCCGGATCGCGGACGCGCTGACGCCCGGTGCGGCGGCGCGGATGGTGCAGCTTCCGCCGGGGGTGGACGAGAAGACGTTCCACCCGGGTTCGGGCGGCGACCGGGTACGCGCCCGGCTGGGGCTCACCGACCGGCCGGTGGTGGTCTGCGTGTCGCGGCTGGTGCCCCGCAAGGGGCAGGACACCTTGATCCGGGCGATGCCGCGGATCCTGGCCGCCGAGCCGGACGCGGTGCTGCTGGTCGTCGGCGGCGGCCCCTACGAGAAGGACCTGCGGCGGCTGGCCCGGGAGACCGGGGTGGAGCGGTCGGTGGTGTTCACCGGTCCGGTGCCGTGGTCGGAACTCCCGGCGCACTACGGGGCGGGCGACGTCTTCGCGATGCCCTGCCGCACCCGGCGGGGCGGGCTGGACGTGGAAGGGCTGGGCATCGTCTACCTGGAGGCGTCCGCGACGGGCCTGCCGGTGGTGGCGGGCGACTCCGGCGGCGCGCCGGACGCGGTCCTCGACGGGGAGACCGGCTGGGTGGTCCGCGGCGGCTCGCCCGCGGACGCCGCGGAGCGGATCGTGACCCTGCTGGGGGACGCGGAGCTGCGCCGCCGGATGGGTGAGCGGGGCCGCGCCTGGGTCGAGGAGCGGTGGCGGTGGGACCTGCTCGCCGACCGGCTGCGCGAGCTGCTCTGACGGTGGTTCAGCGGGCGCCGAGTTCCTCGCGGAGCTCCGCCCGCCAGAGGGCGGTGAACGCGGCCCGGTCCATGCCGAGGACGTCCCGCAGGGCGGCCTCCTCGC
>NZ_JACADT010001446.1:0-1020 GCF_013421635.1 Streptomyces sp. UH6
GCGGGCCTCGAGCGCGTCCTCGGCCCGCTGCTGGACGATCCGGCTCTGGGGTCCCGCCGGTCCGCCGCGGTGGTGGACGTGGCCACCGGACGGACGCTCTTCGAACGCGGGGCGGGCACCGCCCTCCTCCCGGCCTCCACCACCAAGATCGCGACCGGGGTGGCGGCGCTCTCCGCCCTGGGGCCCGACCACCGGTTCACCACGCGTACCGTGCTCCAGCCCGACGGCGCCGCCGACAAGGGCGAGGACGAGCGCGGAGACGGGGACAAGGGCAAGGGCGAGGGGAGGACCACCCGGGAGCTGGTCCTGGTGGGCGGCGGAGACCCCACGCTGACGGCCCGTGAGAAGCCGGGCCGGTGGGCGAGCCTGCGGGAGCTGGCCTCCCTGACCGCCGCAGCGCTGCGGCGGCAGGGCGTCGAGGAGGTCGTCCTCCGGTACGACACCTCCCTCTTCAAGGGACCCGAGGTTCACCCGATCGGGGTCAATCCGAATATCTCTCCGGTCACCGCGCTCATGGTCGACCAGGGTCGCGCCGACGACTCGGACCACGGTCCGGCCCCGCGGGTGGCGGACCCCGCGGCACACGCCGCCGGCGTCTTCGCCGATCTGCTGGAGAAGAAGGGGATCCGGGCAGGCGCGCCCGCTCCGGGGGAGGCCGCGAAGACGGCGGACCCGGTGGCCCAGGTGCGTTCCGCCCCGCTGGCCGCGCAGGTCGAGCGGATGATGACCAACAGCGACAACGACATCGCCGAGGCGCTGGCCCGTCAGACCGCCGTGGCGGGCGGGCGGGAGGCCGGTTTCGCCGGCGGCGGCGCCGCGATCCGCGCCGAACTGAAGCGGCTGGGAGTGCCGCTGGAGGGCGTGCGGTTCGCCGACGGCAGCGGTCTGGGGCGCGGTGACCGGCTCAGCGCCCGCGCGCTCACCCGGCTGCTGACGGCGGCCGCCGACCCGGGCCGTCCCGAGCTGCGTCCCGTCCTCACCGGCATGCCGGTCGCCGGGTTCAGCGGGACGTTGAGCGCC
>NZ_JACADT010001447.1:0-1018 GCF_013421635.1 Streptomyces sp. UH6
CAGCGCCGAGGCCGCAGCCGCCCGCAGGCTGGGACGGAACGCCTCGGCCAGCACCCGGGCGTCGTCCAGCGCGTGGTGGGCGCGACGCTGGACCACGCCGAAGTGCGCCGCCAGCGACTCCAGTTTGTGGTTGGGCAGCGGCAGCGCCAGCGCCTTGGCCAGCGCGATGGTGCACAGCCGCTGCCGCACCGGGGCCTCGCGGCCGGCCCGGGCGTACTCGCGGGCGATCATCTGCCAGTCGAAGACGGCGTTGTGCGCGACCAGCACCCGGTCCGCGAGACGGGCCGCGAACTCCTCGGCGATGTCGGCGAAGAGCGGCGCGCCCGCCAGCGCGTCGCTGGTCAGCCCGTGGATCCACACCGGGCCCGGGTCGCGCTCCGGATCGACCAGGGTGTACCAGTGGTCCTCCACCTCGCCGCGGGCGTCCAGCCGGTAGACGGCCGCGGAGATGATGCGGTCGTCCCGGGCCAGTCCGGTGGTCTCCACGTCGACGACCGCGTACCCCTGCGGATACGCGGCCGGCCAGGGAGCGGTGGACGCTTCGGGCGTGCGGTCTTCGAGCATGGTCAACGAGGATAAGCGCCAGGGCCGACACCTCCGTCGTCCGGGGAGCGTCGGTACCCCACCGGACGCATGTCCGGTGCCATCCTCCCGATGTGGCGGAACAACAGGAACCAGACGAAAGCCGTCAAGAGCGGAAAAGTCGCGAAGCTCTCGAAGAGGAGGAAAAGGGGCGCGGTCCCCGAGGTCTCGGCGTCCGGCTCAACTGGCTGCGCGCCGCCGTGCTCGGCGCCAACGACGGCATCGTCTCGACCGCCGGTCTGGTGGTCGGCGTCGCGGGCGCCACCGAGAGCCGCG
This sequence comes from Streptomyces sp. UH6, assembly GCF_013421635.1. NCBI lineage: Bacteria > Bacillati > Actinomycetota > Actinomycetes > Kitasatosporales > Streptomycetaceae > Streptomyces > Streptomyces sp. UH6. The sequence continues at coordinate 859 of NZ_JACADT010001447.1, forward strand.
ACGCCCTGCTGACCGCGGGCCTGGCCGGGCTGCTCGCCGGGTCGATGTCCATGGCGGCGGGGGAGTACGTCTCGGTCTCCACCCAGCGCGACTCCGAGCGCGCCGCCCTCGCCGTGGTGCGGCGCCGGCTCCGCGAGCGCCCGCAGGCCGGGCTCGGGAA
>NZ_JACADT010001448.1:0-1018 GCF_013421635.1 Streptomyces sp. UH6
CCCCATCGCCGCCACGGCGGCGGCGAAGGCGGGACCGTCGTCGGGAAACCTCCGGTCCCAGTCCGCCGCCCGCGCGGCGAAGAACTCACGGACATGGTCACGGTCATACACGCGTGTGCGACGCTCGCTCATACCCCGCATGATCCCCCGGAAGGGCCGTAACGGACGGTGCATGTTCGGTCGCGTGACGATCCGTCCGGCAAGGCGAAGCGTCATGTTCCGCCACCTTTCGAAAGGCGGGCCGTCGCGCCCCGGGCGCCTGACTAGCGTCCCGGTCCCATGGGACATCTGGACCACGCAGCCTTCGGCTGGCTGACACCGCTGCTGTCGTACGCGATGGCCTGCATCGGCGCCGCCCTCGGGCTGCGCTGCACCGTCCGCGCGCTGGAGGCCACCGGCAGCTCACGCCGCAACTGGCTGCTCACCGCCGCCTCCGCGATCGGCACGGGCATCTGGACAATGCACTTCACCGCCATGCTCGGCTTCGCCGTCCGCGGCACCGACCTGCGCTACGACGTACCGCTGACCGTGCTCAGCCTGGTCGTCGCCATGGTCGTGGTCTGCGCCGGCGTCTTCGCCGTCGGATACGGCCGGGACCGCACCCGGGCCCTGGTCCTCGGCGGGCTCACCACCGGCCTGGGGGTCGCCTCCATGCACTATCTGGGAATGGCCGCCCTGCGCCTGCACGGCGAGGTCTCCTTCGACCCGCTCAGGATCGGCGTCTCGGTGGTGATCGCCGTCGTCGCGGCCACCGCGGCCCTCTGGGCGGCCCTCAACATCACCGCACCGCTCGCGGTGACCGTGGCCTCCCTGGTCATGGGCCTGGCGGTGAGCAGCATGCACTACACCGGCATGTCCGCGGTGCGGGTGCGGGTCGTCCCCTCCACCGAACCCCTCGCCGGGGCCACCGCCATGCAGTTCGTCTTCCCGCTCGCCGTGGGCCTCGGCTCCTGGCTCTTCCTGACCTCCGCCTTCGTCGCGCTCTCCCCGACGGCGGGCGAGCGGGCCGCCGAGGAGG
>NZ_JACADT010001449.1:0-1017 GCF_013421635.1 Streptomyces sp. UH6
GCGGAGGGCCGGGCAGGCTGCGCCGCCACCACCACCGGCAGCCGCCGCTCCGGGTCGCAGAGCACGTCCATCAGCGTCCCGACGCCTCCCGCCTCCACGGACTGCGCGTCCAGCGTCAGCCGGGCCGATCCGTCCTCCGGGCGCAGCGCGGCCACCAGGTCCCTGACCAGCGCGGGCCGCCCGGGCGCGGGGTGGGCGCCCGTGTCGGGGAGCACCGTGTCGTTGTCGCGGAAGACCTCCAGGTCCACCGACACCGCGGCCATGTCCCGCGAGGCCAGCGCGGTGATCGTGGTGCGCCAGACGGCCTCCGCCCTCTCCTCCCGCAGTTGCAGGCGTATCGCGCGGCCGGCGCCGCCGGGGAGGTCGGCCGTGTGGTTGGTGAGCACCGTGGCCTTGTCGAGACGGTGCCGGCCCGGGGTCAGTGGCACGCTGCCGCCGAACCTGCCCTCCAGCCACTGGGCGCTGGTCCGGCGTACGTCCCGGAAGAGGGTCTCGGCGCCCGGAACGGTCAGTACCGTTCTGTGGGCGAGGGGATGGTCGCTGAGGTCCGTCACGGTCGGTACTCCCTCCACGCAGGCGGGGCCTCGCGACCCCGCGCCTATCGCAGAGCCCCTGCCCGGCACCCTGCCGTACACAGGAGTTCGACGCTTGTCCCGGAAACGAGCGCGGAAATGCGGGAGTTCCAACCGTCCTTCGGACGAGTGAATGACGGCTTGTTTGTTGACGGTGCCGGGTGGTGTTGAGCGGTGTTGAGCAGTGTTGAGTGGTGTCGGGTCGTGGTGAAGGCCCACCCGTCACCTGGCCGGAAGGGGTGGCACCCGGGATGTGAGAAATTCCCCTCCGGTTCGGCGCATGAACCGCGCCGCCCGGGCAACAAGGGCAACACCGTCGTGGCCGGGTGCGCCGCGCGGGGCGTGTGCGGCGGACGACGCCGCACGACGGCGACGCCCCTCCGGCGCCCCGGCCCGACGAGACTCCTCATCTCCCCCGGGCGGGGTCCTCACCACCCGCATCGCA
>NZ_JACADT010000145.1:0-8849 GCF_013421635.1 Streptomyces sp. UH6
AACCGCTCCAGGACGCCGCAGCACCCCCGTCGGCCGGCCGGCCGTGGCGCGACCCGTCGTTACCCGTGAGCGACCGGGTGGCGGACCTGCTGGGCCGCATGACCCTCGAGGAGAAGGTCGGGCAGCTCGGCGCGTTCTGGGCCGCGCCGCTGCGCCCCGGCGAGCCCGTGCTCGCGGTGCCGGAGGGCGCCACCGACCCCCTGCCCGGGCCGCTGGAGGAAGCGGCGGCCAACGGTCTGGGACAGCTCACCCGGGTCCACGGCACCGAGCCGCTGACCCCCGCGGCGGGAATGGAACGGCTGCGCCTGCTGCAGAACACGGTGATCGAGGCCAACCGCTTCCGGATCCCCGCACTCGTGCACGAGGAGTGCCTCACCGGCCTGCTGTCGTGGACGTCCACCGTCTTCCCCACCCCGCTCGCCTGGGGAGCGGCGTTCGACCCCGACCTGATCGAGGAGATGGCCACGGCCGTCGGCGGAGTGCTGCGCGGCATCGGCGCGCAGGTGGGGCTGGCGCCCATCCTCGACGTGACGCGGGACTACCGCTGGGGCCGTACCGAGGAGACGATCGGGGACGACCCCTACCTCGTCGGCATCATCGGCTCCGCCTACGTCCGCGGCCTGGAGGATTCCGGGATCGTCGCCACGCTCAAGCACTTCGCCGGCCACTCCTCCGCCGCCGCGGGGCGGAACATGGCCCCCGTGACCTGCGGGCCCCGGGAGTTCGCCGACGTCATCCTCGAACCGTTCGTCGCCGCGCTGCGCCTGGGCGGCGCACGGTCGGTGATGGTCTCCCAGAACGACGTCGACGGCGTCCCGTCCACCGGGGACCGGCACCTGATCGACGACGTGCTCCGCGGTGAGATGGGCTTCACCGGCGTCGTCCAGGCCGACTACTTCGGGATCTGGCACCTCAAGCACATCCACGGCGTGGCCGACTCACGCGAGGAGGCCGCGGCCCTGGCGCTGCGGGCCGGCGTCGACATGGAACTGCCCACCATCCACTGCTACGGGCCCCCGCTGGTGGAGATGGTCCGGCAGGGTCGCGTCGACGAGGAGCTGGTCGACCGGGCGGCGTCCCGGGTCCTCACGCTGAAGTGCGAGCTCGGCATGCTGGACGAGGCCTGGGAGGCCGGGTTCGCGGCTCTCCCGGCCCCGGAGCGCGGGGACCTGGACCCGCCCGAGCACCGGGCCCTGGCCCGCCGGATCGCCGAGGAGTCGGTGGTGCTGCTGGCCAACGACGGCACGCTGCCGCTGCGCGCGAGCTCGCTGGCGCTGGTGGGCCCGCTCGCGGAGGAACCGCTCGCCATGATGGGCTGCTACGCCTTCGCCAACCACAACTCCCTGGACTTCCTGGAGGAGATGTCGGCGCGCACCGAGATGGAGGCCGGCGTCCACGTCACCTCCCTCGGTGACGCCCTGGCAGCCGAACTGCCGGACGCGAAGATCCAGGTGACCTCCGCCGCCGACCTCCGCGTGACGCGGGACGCGGACATCGCCGCCGCCGTGGCCGCGGCCCGCGACGCCGACGTGTGCGTGCTGACGCTCGGCGACCGCGCCGGCCTCTTCGGCGCCGGGGGCCGCACCTCCGGGGAGGGGTGCGACGCGGAGACGGTGGCGCTGCCCGGCCGGCAGGCCGAACTCGCCGAAGCCGTCCTGGCGACCGGAACGCCCACCGTGCTCCTGATGATCTCCGGCCGCCCCTACGCCCTGGGCGGCCTCGCCGAACGGGCCGCGGCCGTGGTCCAGGCGTTCTTCCCCGGCGAGGAGGGGGCGGGCGCCCTCGCGGGCATCCTGTCCGGCCGGGTGGAGCCCTCGGGACGGCTGCCGGTGAGCATGCCCCGCCACGCGGGCGGCCACCAGGGGAGCTACCTGCACGCCGCGACGGCCGAGCCGTCGATGGTGAGCACGTCCGACCCCACGCCCCTGTACCCGTTCGGGCACGGCCTGACCTGGACCACCTTCGCCTACGAGGACCTCACCACGGATTCCGGGGTCATCGCGACCGACGGCACCGTGCGGGTCGGCGTCACCGTGCGCAACACCGGTGGGCGGGCCGGCACCGAGGTCGTCCAGCTCTACCTCTCCGACCCGGTGGCCTCGGTCGTGCGGCCCGTGCGCGCGCTCGCCGGGTGGGCCAGGGTGCGGCTCGAGCCGGGCCGGGCCGCCCGGGTCGAGTTCACCGTCCACGCCGACCGGGTCTCCTTCACCGGGGCGGACCTCCGGCGCGTCGTGGAACCCGGGGTGATCCACGCCGAGGTCGGACCGTCCAGCGCCGACCTGCCGCTGCGGGGATCGTTCCGGCTGGACGGCCCGGAGCGCGTCCTGGGTGCCGACCGGGTGCTCACCGTGCCGGTGGACGTCCGGCCGCTGTAGGCGACGCCGCGGGCGGCGGCCGGTGCGGGGCGAGGTCGACGCCCTCCCGGCCGCCGCCCCGACGGCGGCTCCCCGACAACTGCTCCGCGACGGCTGCTCCCCGACAACCGCTCCGTGACGGCTGTTCCGCGACGGTTGTGCTGCGACAGTTGCGCCGCGACGGCTGTTCCCCGACGGTTGTTCCCGATGGTCACGATCCGGTCGACGACCGGGAGGGACGGATTGCCATGGGCTCCCACGAAGCTTCCCGCACCGGCAGGACAGGTCGCCCCGTCCGCTGGGGCGTCCTCGCCACAGGCGGCATGGCCGCCGCCTTCGCGGAGGCGCTGGAACTGCTGCCCGACGCCGAGCTGGTCGCGGTCGGGTCGCGCTCCGAGGCGTCGGCCCGGCGGTTCGCCGAGCGGTACGGCGTCCCCCGCGCCTACGGCACCTGGGCCCAACTCGCCGCCGACCCGGACGTCGACGTCGTCCACGTGACGACCCCGCACACCGCGCACCACGCCGCGGCGAGACTCTGCCTGGAGGCGGGGAAGCACGTCCTGTGCGAGAAGCCGTTCACCCTCGACGCCGCCGAGGCCGCCGACCTGGTCCGGCTCGCCCGCGGGCGCGGCCTGTTCCTGATGGAGGCCATGTGGACGTACTGCCTGCCGACCGTCCGCCGGATCGCCGCACTGGTGCGCGACGGGGCGATCGGTGACGTGCGGTGCGTCCAGGCCGACCTGGGGTTCGTCGCACCGGCCGATCCCACGCACCGGCTGCGCGACCCGGCGGCGGGCGGGGGCGCCCTGCTCGACGTGGGCGTCTACCCGGTCTCGCTCGCGCACCTGCTCCTCGGTCCTCCCGAGCACGTCGCGGCCTGGGCCCGGATCGGCCCGGAGGGCGTGGACGAGACGACGGGCGTGGTCCTCGGCCACGCCGGCGGGGCCGTCGCCACGCTGACCTGCTCGATCGTGGCGGACACCCCGGGCATGGTGTCGATCACCGGCGCCACGGGCCGCATCGACCTCCCGGACGGCCTGTTCTCCGCCACCGCCTTCACCCTCCACCGCCGCGGCCGGGAACCGGAGGTGTTCCGGTTCCCCGGGACCCCGGGGCCGGGCCACCACCACCAGGCCGCCGAGGTGATGCGCTGCCTGCGCGCCGGGGAGACCGAATCCCCGCTGGTCCCGCTGGACGGCACGCTGGCGGTGATGGCCACCCTCGACACGATCCGCGAGCGGATCGGGCTCCGCTACCCGGGCGAGGCGGCGCCCGGCGTGGCGTGAGCGGCTTTCCGCGGACACCGGCGGGCAGCCGGACGTGCCGAGGGCCCGCCGGTCGTCCCGGCGGGCCCTCGGCGTCAGGGGGTCAGGTCACTTGCCCGGCCGGTGCGGGGGCCGCGGCTTGTGGTGGTGGGAGCCGGTGTGGACCCGGACCACGGAGTGGGCCGGCGCCGAGGTGACCGCCTTGCCCGCGGGGTCCTTCGCGGTCGCGGTCGCGGTGTTGGTGATCCTGCCCGCCTTGGCGTCCTTCCTGGTGATGCGGTAGGGCTCGGAGACGCAGGTGGTGGAGGCGCCCGGGGCGAGGGTGGCGGCCCGGCAGGTCACCTTGCCCGCCCGGGGGTCGGCCACCGTCATGGCGGCCAGCGGGGTGGTGCCGGTGTTGGTGACGGTGAAGTGCCAGACGACCACGTCGCCGGGGTCGGTGCGTCCGTCGTGGTCGGTGTCCTTGACCTGCGCCTTCTTGGCGACGGAGAGGGAACTCCTCGGCGGGGTGCCGCCGGTCTTCACCTGGGCGGTCGCCTGGGGGGAGGTGACCGCGGGGCCGCCCGGCACGAGGGCGGTGGCGGTGGCGGTGTTGTCGATCCGGCCGGCGGCGATGTCGGCCTCGGTGACGGTGTAGTGGGCGTTGCAGACGGCGCTGTCGCCGGGGGCGAGGGAGCCGGTCGGGCAGTCGGTCCGCAGCGGGCCGGCGCTGCCGGTGAAGCGGGTCTCCTGGACGGCGATCTCGTCCAGGACGGTGGCGCCGCGGTTGGTGACGGTGAAGCGGTAGAAGATCTCCTCGCCGGCCCGGGTGACCTCGGCGGGTTCCACGGTCTTGGCCAGTGCGATCCGGGGACGTGCCACCTCGACCTCGGCGGTCACCGTGTCGGAGGCGACGGTCCGTCCGTCGTCCGCCCGGTCGCCGTACGCGGTGGCCTTGTTGACGATCCGGCCGGCTGCGACGTCCTGCGCGGTGACCGCGTAGGAGCCGGTGCAGGTCACGGTCTCGCCCGGCCGGATCCTGAGGTACCCGCAGTACGGCCCGGGCGCCGGGAGACGGCTGTCGTCGATGCCCGGTTCGTCGACGGTGACGTCGCCGGCGTTGGTGATCAGGTAGGTGTACTCGATCACCTGGCCGACGTGGGTGACCGTGGCCGGCGAGGGCGACTTCCTCAGGGTCAGCCGGGCGGTCGCCCCGGTCCGCACCCGGGCCTCGGCGGGCTCGGAGGCGATCTCGGTGGCCCCGGCTTCGGCGACGGCGGTCGCGACGTTGACGATCTCCGGCCGGTCGAGGTCCTCGCGGGTGACCCGGTAGGTCGCGGTGCAGGTGGTGGTGGCGCCGGGAGCGAGGGTGGTCACGGGGCAGTCGGTCTCGAGCGGGCCGCCGGTGCCGCCGAACTCGTTCTCGACGATGCGCAGGCCGGTCAGGGTGCCGTCGCCGGCGTTGCCGACGGTGAAGCGGTAGGTGATCTCCTGGCCGTGTTCGGTGACGGTCGCCGGTTCGGCCCGCTTGGCGAGGGTCAGGCGGCGGTCGGGGGTGCCGGTCACCGCGGCGTCGGACTCGTTGGAGGTGACCGGGACGTCGCCCGGTGAGGCGGCGGTGGCGGTCGCCGTGTTGGTGACCAGGCCCTGGTCGATGTCCGCCTGGACCAGCGTGTACGTCGCGGTGCAGGTGGTGGTGGCGCCGGGGAGGAGCGTGGTGTCCGGGCAGGTCGCCTCCGGCCCGGTGCCGTGACCGTCGAAGGCGGTGTCCGCGGCGGCGACCCGGGACAGGGTGGTGTTCCCGGTGTTGGTGACCTGGTAGCGGTAGGTCACCCGCGATCCCGCGGCCCACCGGTCGGCTGCCAGGTCCGCCGTCTTCACCAGGGACAGCCCGGGGACGCGGTCGGCGTCGACGTGGGCCGACGAGTCGTCCGTGACCCGGCGGCCGCCGCCGTCGGCGGTCGCGGTGGCGGTGTTGTCGAAGCCGCCCGCGTCGATGTCGGCCTGGCTGACGGTGTACACCGCGGTGCAGACGGTGCGTTCGCCGGGCGCCAGGACCGTCGTCGGGCAGGAGACGGCGCCGACCCTGCCGTGGCCGGCGAGCCTCGGGTCGTCGATCTCCAGGTTGTCGAGTGTGGCGGTGCCGGTGTTCTCCACCGTGAAGGAGTAGGTCACGCTCTGCCCGGCCTCGCTCACCCGGGCCGGTGCCGCCGACTTGGTCAGAGCCAGGGAGACGGTGGGCTCCACCTCGACGAAGACGCCGTCATGGCCCTCGACGGTCTCGCCGCGCGGGCTCACGCCGGACGCGACCGCGTTGTTGAACAGGTCGTCGCCCTGGTCGACGTCCTGCTGGGACACCGTGTAGGCGGCCGTGCAGGTCATCTCCTGCTGCGGCGCCAGCGTGGTCGACGGGCAGTCGACGGGCGAGAGCGCGCCGGAGCCCGAGAGGACGTGGTCCCGCACGGTGACGTCGTCGAGCCGCGCGTCCCCGGTGTTCACCACCCGGTAGGTGTAGGTCACCTTCTCGCCGGCCTTCGCGACGGTGGAGGGTGCGGCGGACTTCGTCAGGCCGATGCCGGGACTGGGCGCGTGCACTTCGACGTACTCCCAGTCGTGGGCGTGCCCGGAGCGGTCGAACTCGTCGCGCAGTTCCACGTCGGCGCTGTTGTCGATCCAGTCGCGCCGGAGGTCGTCCTCGGTCACCACGTACTCGCGGGTGTCGCATTCGACCTCGGCGCCCGGCCGCAGCCCTTCGGGCGGCAGGGGGCAGTCCACGTCCCAGCGTTCACCGGACGGCCCGTGCCAGTCGTGCAGCCGCGCCTCGGTGATGGTCGTGCTCCCGGTGTTGACCAGCCGGTAGCGGTAGGTGACGACCTGTCCGGCCTCCGCCACCACGCGGGGCTCGGCGTCCTTGTGCAGCTCTCCCTGGACCAGGCCGACGTTCCGGTTGGTGGCGGTGCACACGAAGTCGTCCCGGTAGGGCACCTGCCAGAACAGATGCGGGCTGGAGTACTCCTGGCCGGCCACCACGTTGCCCACGCTGTCCACGCACCGGATGAGCGCGAGGTATTCGTCCGGCGGTCCCACCCAGGACTCCGGGTACCGTCCGTCGGCGTCCAGGACCCAGTACCAGCCGCCGACGTCCACCGGGATGGGGTCGCCCTCCAGGTGCGTCTGTGTGCCGGAGGTGAGGATGCTCCCCATCATCCTGTCGGTGTAGGCCTCTTCCATCCACACGGAGAACTGGTCGTCCGGGCGGGCGCGGCCGCCCTCGATGCTCTTGGCCAGGGTGACCGTCGCCCTGCCCCCGCTCTGCCGGCACTGCGCGCCGTCGCGGACGTCCTCGGGCAGCGCGCCGGTCACCTCGGTCTGCGCACCGCCGACGTCCGTCAGCCGCCACAGCGACGTGTCGTCGGCGCGGACGGTGTACAGGTCACCCATGCCGTCGGTGAACGTCGCGCGGTACGGCACGTCGTCCCCGCCGGGCGTCATCTGCGCCCTCACGCCCAGGTCCGTCAGGGTGCGGGCGACGAGGTCGAAGAACACCAGGTGCGCCTCGGGATCACCGGAGGTGGTCCGTGACACCCCGTAGAAGCCGGTGCCCGCGGGTCCTCGCACGTACGTCCAGTCGCCGGGCATCGCCAGGCCGGACGGCGGCTCGACCGCACCCGCGGCGGCGATCTGGCCGAACCCGTCGGGCCCTCCCGTGACGAGGCTGTACAGCGCCCAGTCGCCGCTGCTGTTCGCCACCAGCATGGCGCCGCCCCGGAAGTCGGCCAGCAGGGTGCCGGGCTCGCCGGCCCCGAACGGCAGGGGCGTGCCGACCGGCTCCAGCCTCCCGTCGGCGTGGATCCTGACCACCCGCCGGTCGTCGACCCGGACACCGTAGAAGTAGCCGTCGACCGTGTTGAAGCCGATGCCGTCCACCAGGCCGTCGAGGGTGGCGGCCTGCGTCGTCGCCCCGGTGGACGGATCGACACGCAGCATCACCGACGAGACGGGATCACCGGACCCCGGGTCGGTGACGTCCCGCACGAGGTAGCCCTGCCCGGTTCCGGGCTGCGCCGAGCACTCCCAGGGCTGCGCGACCGCCGGTACGGGGGCGGTCACTCCCGTACCGGCGGCCAGGGCGACCAGCGCCGTCAGCGCCGACGTGCGCCACTTCCTCCGCCGCCGTGGCGGCGGGGACGGCGGGCCTTCCCCGGCCGGGGCCTTCCGCCGGAACGGACGTGGTGGACGTCCCATGGTGTTTCTCGCTTCCTCGGGCATGACGGTACGCGGGAGCCGGCGGCCGAGCCGCGGCGCCCTGTCGCGCGGACGAGGAGTACATAACCCATCAGATAGTCGTACAATTCGTCGTCTGATGGGCTGTCACCCTTCCGCTCAGTGACACACCACCAGCCGGCCGGGGTGGGGACGCCGCCTCGCGCGGCGCCACGACATGGCAGGCTGTTCGGTCCGGACAGCGTTCTTGGTGCAGTGCGGGAGACAGAGGAGAGATCACCATGGGAAGCCTGCGGATCGCCGTGGCCGGGGCGACGGGGAACATCGGGGCCCTCACCACCGCCGCCCTGGAGAAGGCGGGACACCAGGTCGTGCGCATCAGCCGCTCGCTCGGCGTGGACCTGACCACCGGGGACGGCCTCGAGGCCGCTCTGGCCGGGGCCGACGCCGTGGTGGACGCCACGAACTGCACGGCGACCGACCGGGACGAAGTGGTGGCGTACTTCCGCGCCACGACCCGGAACCTGCTCGCCGCCGGGGAGCGTGCCGGTGTCCGCCACCACGTGCTGCTCTCGATCGCCTGCCTGGAGCGCGTCGAGGGCAACGCGCACTACGCCGGCAAGCGCGAGCAGGAGCGCCTGGTGAGCGAGGGCCCGGTGCCGTGGACGATCGTCCCGGCCACCCAGTTCCACGACTTCGCCGCGATGGTGACGGGCTGGACCGAGCAGGACGGCGCGGCCACGGTCGCTCCGCTGCTCATCCAGCCGGTCGCGCCGGACGACGTGGCCCACGTCCTCGCCGAAATCGCCATGGGCGCGCCCCAGGGCCGGTACCGCGACGTCGCCGGGCCCGATCCGCAGGACCTGGTGGACATGGCCCGGCGCACCAACGAGGCGCGCGGCCGCTCGGTCAGGCTGGTGCCGACGTGGTCGGGGCTGTTCGGCCCGGAGATGGCGGGCGACGTCATGCTGCCGGCCGCGGACGCCCGCATCGAGCCGACCACCTTCGACGACTGGCTCGCCCAGCA
>NZ_JACADT010001450.1:0-1016 GCF_013421635.1 Streptomyces sp. UH6
GCCAGGCAGGCCAGGGGCAGCGGGTCGAGGCCGGTGAGGGCGAAGACGGCCATGGAGGCCGCGGCCAGCACGGCGGCGGGCAGCTGCACGCGCGGCTGCCCGTGCAGGTCGACCAGCCGGCCCAGCACGGGCTGGCCGACGGCGTTGGCGACGCCGTACACCGCGGCCAGCACACCGGCCAGGCTGTAGGAGCCGCCCTCGGCTCTGACGAACAGCACGATGGCGATGGCCGAGGTGGCGTTGGGCAGCCGGCCCACCAGCGTCCCCGTCAGAAGACGCGCGGCATGCCGGGCCTTGAGGATCTCCAGGTACCGCGAGAACATGCAGCGCCCTCCGTTTTACGTATAACGTGAACGTCATACGTAGCATGTTCACTGACCCTCAGTCCAGACGGAGAGCGCGCCGACGATGCCCTCATCAGGCAAGACCCGCCCCACCAGCCGGGACGTGGCCCGCGAGGCCGGTGTCTCGCAGGCCTCCGTCTCCCTGGTCATGGGCGGCAAATGGCAGGGCCGCATCTCGGCCCCCACCGCGGAGCGGGTCAGGGAGGCCGCGCGCATCCTGGGCTACCGGCCCAACCTCGCGGCCCGGAACCTGCGCACCGGCCGCACCCGGACGGTGCTGCTGGTGGTTCCCTCGCTGACCACGCACTTCTTCGCCGGGGTGCACACCGGCGCGGCGCGGGTGGCCGCGGCGCACGGCTTCTCGATCGTGCTCTACCCCTCCCCCGACGGCGTAGGACCGGCACGCGACCCGTTCGCCTCGGCCCCGGCCGCGCTGGACGGCGTGCTGGCGTCGTCGATGGCGGCCCGGGCGCTGACCGTGCTGCGCGGCGACCGTCTTCCGCTGGTGATGCTGGACAGCGAGCCCCACGCCTCGCCGGGCGCCGCCGCCACCGTCAACCTGGACATCGCCGACGGTGTCCGCCAGGCCGCCGGCCACCTGCTGGGCCTGGGCCACCGCCGGTTCCTCCACCTGCGGGCCGACGTGCCCTCGTGGACCTTCGAGCAGCGGGC
>NZ_JACADT010001451.1:0-1015 GCF_013421635.1 Streptomyces sp. UH6
AGCAGCGGTAGTGGCGGCTCCACTGGAGGACGTCCATCGCGATCAGCAGCGTCGGCACCCGGACCGAGCCCAGCTGCTCGCGCACGTCGAAGGCGGCCAGCGCGTCGCAGCAGGCGGCGTACGAGGCGGGGTCGGCCTCGCGGTGGTCCTCGACCAGCCGGTCCACCGTGAAGCCGGGCGTGAACCAGCGGGCGTCCGCGGAGCCGGCCAGTTCCGCCATCGCGGCGTGGCCCCCGGAACGGACCGCCGCCGCCCGCTCCTCCCACGGCCGGGCGCCGTTGAAGTGCGACGAGGAGCAGATCACGGCCAGCGAGGAGAGGCGCTCCGGGTGGTGGACCGCCAGGTGCAGACCGACCGCGCCGCCCAGCGACACCCCCGCGTAGGAGAACCGCTCCACGCCCAGGTCGTCGGCGAGGTCCAGCACCAGCGCGGCCAGGTCGCCCACGGTGGCGCCCGGACCGATCAGTCCGGCCGGCGAGCCGCCGTGCCCCGGCAGGTCCCAGCGGATCACCCGGTGGCTCGCCGCGAGTTCGGGGGCGACCGCGTCCCACAGGGCCGTCGAGGTGCCCAGCGAGGGACCCAGCAGCAGCGGCTCGGCCGAAGCGGGGCCCTCGGCGCGGTGGTTCGGCAGCTTCTTCGTCAACGTCGCTCCAGAGCACGGTCGGTGAGTATGGCGGCGGATCCCGTGTACTCGGCCGGATCGGTCAGGGACGTCAGGTCGACGTCCCGCAACTCCGGCTCCGCACGGAGGACTTCCACCAGCGGCAGCCCTTCCGCGTAGGCCCGCCGGGCGGCTTCGGTGAGCAGTTCCCTGGCGCGGGCGCGGCCCAGCACCGGCGCCAGCGCGACCGAGAGGCGCTCCGAGACGATCAGGCCGTGGGTGACGCCCAGGTGGTCCCGCATCGCGGCGGCGTCCACCCGGAGCCCTTCGGCGAGGTCCGCGGCCTGGTGCGCGGCCGAACCGGCCAGCCGGAGCAGGTCGCGCAACGGCTCCCACTCGGCGTGCCAGGCGCCG
>NZ_JACADT010001452.1:0-1015 GCF_013421635.1 Streptomyces sp. UH6
GTCGGCGGCGGCCGGCACGTCGGCCGCCGCCCCGGCGGTGTCCAGGGTGACGGTCAGGCCCAGCTCGGCGAGGGTGCCGGTGAGCAGCCGCGCGGGCAGGGTGTCGGTGGCCACCAGGCAGGTGAGCACCTGGGAGAGCAGCCGGTGCTCGTCCTGCGGGCGGCTCGCCCACGCCGTGACGAGGTACGTGAGGTCGAACCACCGGGGCGGGGAGCGCCGCGCCACGAGGTGCCCGTCCGCGTCGTACACCTCCCCCGCTCCGGCGCCGCGCCGGGCGGCGTCCTCGCGGATGTCGTACAGGAAGACGCAGACCGTCGGCGCGCTGCGCCGCGCGGCCCAGTCCCGGGTGGGGGCGTCGAAGACCACCTCGATGCCCGACGCCTCCAGGCCCGACTCGCCGAGCAGCCGGCGCAGCCCCTCGTCGACCTCGTGGATCACCGGCGGGTCACCTCGTCGGGCGGCTGCACGCTGCCGCTGACCACCAGGAAGTCGGTCTTCACCGGTGAGAAGCCGGAGCCCCGGGCGGTGATGACCCGCGGACCGGTCTGGTCCTTGGCGAGGATGAGCAGCTGGCCGATGAACGTGCCGTCCGACTTCGGGACGGTGGGCGCCGCCGCCGCGGTGATGCCCGGCTTCCAGGCGAACCGCACGGGCACACCCGGCGGGAAGTCCTCGCCGCGGACGGAGGTGACGAAGCCGGGCTTGCCGATGTCCGGCACCGCGACGATGCGCGGCTGGAGGATGCGCAGCCGCTGCCGTGCGGTGTTGTCGCTCCGGTCGGCGTCCGTCCCGGTGGTGGTGAGCCTGCCGGTGACCTGGCCGGTCAGCGCCTTGTCGGGGCGGAGGACGACCCGCACGGTGGTGCTCGCGCCCGGCTCCAGGTCCGGCAGCGCGCAGGACCAGGAGGCGTCGCAGCCGGACGGCCGCCCGTCGACGGGGATGCCCGCGGGCAGCCCGATGCCCAGGCGCAGTCCGGTCGCCAGCGCGTTGCGGCCGTTGCGGACGGTGTACGTCA
>NZ_JACADT010001453.1:0-1013 GCF_013421635.1 Streptomyces sp. UH6
GTCCGTGCCGGCCACGCCGCCCTCCGCCTCCGGCAGGGCCGCCGGTCCCAGCGCCTCCTGCACGTAGGGGCGGGCGTCCGCGGTCACCGGTGTGTGCGGGGAGGCGGTGACGAGGGAGTCGGCGGGCAGGTGGGCGGTGCCGAAGCGCAGCCGGACGGTGAAGACGGTGCCGCGGCCCTCGGTGCTGTCGGCGGTGATGGTGCCGCCGTGCAGGGAGACGAGTTCCCTGACCAGGGCCAGGCCGATGCCGCTGCCCTCGTGCGAGCGGGCACGGCTGGTGCGGATGCGGTGGAAGCGGTTGAACAGCCGGGGGATCTCGGCCTCGGGGATGCCGACGCCGGTGTCGGCGAAGGTCACCACGGCGTGGTCGCCGTCGCGCCGTACCGCCACCCGGACGGTGCCCTCGAAGGTGAACTTCAGGGCGTTGCCGAGCAGGTTGAGGACGACCTTCTCCCACAGGGAGCGGTCCAGGTGCACCGGCGCGCCCAGCGGCGGGCAGTCGACCTCGAGGGTGAGCCCGGCCCGTTCGGCGGCGGAGCGGAAGACTCCGGCCAGGTCGGTGGTGACCGCGCAGAGGTCGACGGGGGCGAAGGACGCCTTCAGCCGGCCGGCCTCGATCTGCGAGAAGTCCAGCAGGGTGTTGACCAGCCTGCCCATCCGCAGTCCGTTGCGGTGGGCGACCTCCACCTCCTCGCGCACCAGCGGGTCGGCGTCCGCCAGCCGTCCGCGCAGTTCCTCCAGCGGCCCCATGATCAGGGTCAGGGGGGTGCGGAACTCGTGGCTGACGTTGGAGAAGAAGACGGTCTTGGCCCGGTCCAGCTCGGCGAGTTCCTCGGCCCTGCGCTGCTGGGCCCGGTAACTGCGCGCGCTGGCGATGCCCGCGGCCACGTGGCCGGCGGCCAGTTCCAGGAAGGACCGGTACCCCTCGTCCAGCGGCCGGTAGCGGTTGAGCGCCGCGACCAGGAACCCGTACGGCGCGCCGCCCTGCCGGGGCAGCGGCACCAGCAGCGCCC
>NZ_JACADT010001454.1:0-1012 GCF_013421635.1 Streptomyces sp. UH6
GCAGCTCCGGCGGGCCGGAGACCGCCAGGCGGCTGCCGACCGCCTGGGCCAGGGCGTGCGCCTGCCACACCTCGGCCAGCACCGCCTGCGGTTCCTCGCTGACGGCCAGCGCGCGTCTGCCCGCCTCGATGAGTCGTGCCGCGTCCATCCACGCCGCCCCCGTTCGCTCCGCGTGCCCCCGCGCACGCCGTGCCGTTTCCACTACCCAGAGTGAAGGGTCGGGCACGAATACGCCAGACCATGCCGGAAATCTGTGGAAAACTCTGCGGGAACGTCCCGCTCCACGACTCCGGAGAGTGAAGAACCGCCCCCGGCCTCCTCGCGGTTCACGTCCCGGGCGCGGGAAACCTCTCCTCGTTGCGCCCGATCTTCGCATCCAGCGCCGACAACGGGTCCACGTCCAGCGCCGTGCACAGTTGCAGCAGGTAGGCGAGCACGTCCGCGATCTCGTCCTCGACCCGGTGCGCCTGCCGCGGGTCCTCCATCACCCGCGCCGACTCCTCCGGCGTCAGCCACTGGAAGATCTCCAGCAGTTCGGACGCCTCCACGCTGAGCGCCGCCGCGAGGTTCTTGGGCGTGTGGTACGGCTCCCAACGGCGCGCGGCGGCGAAGTCGGCCAACCGCCGCCGGAGGGCGGCCAGGTCACGGTCGGGGTGTCGCTCCTCGGTCATGGCGCAAGGTCTACCACCCGTGCCGTGTCGCTCCCCTCCTCGCCCTCCACCCAGGAGAGGTCGTTGACCGCGCCGACCAGCCGGATGTGCCCGCGCTC
The DNA here is from genome assembly GCF_013421635.1 of Streptomyces sp. UH6. Taxonomy (NCBI): domain Bacteria; kingdom Bacillati; phylum Actinomycetota; class Actinomycetes; order Kitasatosporales; family Streptomycetaceae; genus Streptomyces; species Streptomyces sp. UH6. Next base: position 770 of record NZ_JACADT010001454.1, read on the forward strand.
GCACATCCGGGCCGCGAGCCGCAGCAGTTCGCGGCGCTGCCGGGCGTCGAGCCCGTGCCCGAACCCGTCGGCGAGCACGGTGAGCGTCTGGTAGGCCTCGGGCACCTCCACGGTGTCGACCTCCAGCACGCCCGGCCCGGTGAGCAGCACCAACGCCAGGGCGATGTACCGCAGTTCGCCGTCGCCGAGGCGGGCCAGGTCGGTGCGGGCGCCGTCGCCCCGGTCGATCAGGGCCCGCACCCG
>NZ_JACADT010001455.1:0-1010 GCF_013421635.1 Streptomyces sp. UH6
ACCCCAGGGGCACCCACCTGGGGCACCCGCCGCGCGTCGGACCGGGGCACTCGCGGAGCACCCGCGGACACGCCAGGGCGTCCCGGCCGCCACCCCCGTGGCCGGTCTCCGGGGCCTCCCGTGTGCCCCACGGGTCGGCGCCGCGCCGCGGGAAGGCGCAGCTCACCGGGGCAGTGCACGGAACCCGAGCATCCCCGTTACTCTGTGCGCCGGTTGGCGCGCCCACGCGGCGGGGATATTGACGGCGGAACGCCAGAAAGCGGTCAGCGGCCCCAATTGCTCGTTGCCGAGGTGCAGTTCGAGGGCAAGAATTGAGATCCGCCCCCGCGTTGACCCGCCGTCGAACGGTCGGGAGCCTCGTGGTGCGCGCTCCCCCGAATCCGACCCCGCCCGCGCAGTGGGCGTTCTGCCGAAGGGAGGACCGTGACCTTCGGATTCGCCCCGTCCTCCGCGGCAGCCGTGTCGACGTCCGCCGACCCGTCCGCCGTGTCCGCCAGTCGCCTGCTCGAGCCCGCGGAGTGGAGCGCCGCCGGTGTGCCGCTGTTGCGCAACCCTCGTGAGGTCGTCAACGGCCTGCACTCCAGGCACCTGCCCGAATCCGGCACGGCCGTGGTGGCCGTCCTCGACCCCGACGAACGCATGCGCGCCAGCGCCTCGTTCACCCGCCGGCCCGGAACGACGGCGGACGGCTGGATGTTCCGCAACGCGCTGCTGGCGCAGCTGCGCCGGGTGATCCCCCATGACCTGCGCCGCCGCAGGCCGGTGCGCACGGCGGTGCTGCTGTACTGCCGGGAGGGCGACGGCCGCTGGACGGAGGAGGACGGCGCCTGGATGTGGGGGCTCCGCGACGCCTGCACGCTGCACGGGCTGCGCTGCGGCGCCTACATCACCCTGACCAGGGACGGCTGGCAGGTCCAGGGGGAGGGCCGCGGAGGCCGACGTCCGTACACGGACTCGCCGCCCGAGTTGTTCGGCGGCGCGGCGCCCGTTCCGCTGCCCCGCACCGGCGG
>NZ_JACADT010001456.1:0-1022 GCF_013421635.1 Streptomyces sp. UH6
GCGCAGCGCGTTGGGGGCCAGCGAGATGGCGCTGCCCACTGGCTCCAGGGAGGGCGCGCGCTCCAGGACGACGACCTCCCGCCCGGCCCGGCTCAGCGCGACGGCCGCGGTCAGGCCGCCGATACCGCCGCCGACCACGACGACCCGCGAGGACTGGGGCATGGCTTCTCCTCCTCCGGAGACCGGTCACTACATCCGTAGTAACCGATGGCCAGGTTACTACAGGCGTAGTTGCGAGGGTAGGTTGGAGGCATGCCAGCACCGACGTCACGCGCCACCGTCGTCGCCGACGCCGCGCTCACCCTGCTCGCCGCGCGGGGCATGCGCGGACTGACCCACCGGGCGGTCGACGACGCGGCCGGGCTGCCGCACGGCTCCACCTCCAACGTCGCCCGTACCCGCCTCGCGCTGCTGGAGCTGGCGGTGCTCCGGCTGGCCGAGCGGGAGGCCCGGGTGCTCGCCGTGGACGAGATGCCGGATCCGCACGGAGGTCCGGACCAGCTGGTCGACGCCCTCGCCCTCGCGGTCCACCGCTCGCTGACCGGCAACCGCGACCTGCTCGTCGCCCGGTACGAACTGGCCCTGGAGGCGACCCGCCGACCCGAGCTGCGGGCGCACTTCGACGCGGCCGGGGCGCGGTTCCGGGAGACGGTCACCGGGCTCGTCACGGGGCTGGGATCACCCGATCCGGCCAGGCACGCGCTGTCGCTGGTGGCCTGGGCGGACGGTCTGATGTTCTCGTGCGCGGCGGGTTCGTACCACGCCGACCCCCCGGGCCTGGACGCCCTGCGGCAGGGGCTGCGGGAGCTGTTCCGGGGCATGCTCGGCGACCGTCCGGCGGCCTGACGCCCGCGCCTCAGGCCTCACGGTGGCCCGGCGCGCACCGCGTACCGAGTACCGCGTCATCGCGAAGCGGGCGCACGGGGTCGTACGAAGGGGCGTACGAGCCGGACGGCATCCGCGCGCGCCCGTTCGCAGGACCGGGCGGCCACCGCGTCGTCGGGTACGGCACGGGCCACGGC
>NZ_JACADT010001457.1:0-1009 GCF_013421635.1 Streptomyces sp. UH6
GGGCGAGGTTCTGCGCGACGGACATCGGGCGGCCGGAGGCGGTGTTGCGGGCGTGACCGGCGGCGACGGGCCGCTGGGGGGCGGTGTCACCGAGGAAGGCGGGGCGTATGCCGAGCGGTTCGAGGAGGAGCGCCCGCACCGCCTCCCGCCAGGTCATGCCGGTGACCTCCTCGACCAGCCGGCCGGCCGCCACGTATCCGGCGTTGGAGTAGCTGAAGCCGGTGCCGGGGGCGAACAGGAGGTCGCGCGGGGAGCAGACCGAGGCGAGGTGGCGGGCCGCCGTCCAGCCGGCGGCGGTGTCGGAGTCCGGGCCGGTCGGCAGCCCGGAGGTGTGGCTGAGCAGGTGACGGGCGGTCACCTCCGGTAAGCGGCGCAGCTCCGGCAGCAGCACGGCGGCGGGCTCGTCGAGTTCGAGGTCGCCGTCCTCGGCGAGGAGCGTGACGACCGCGGCCGTGCACAGCTTGGTCACCGAGCCGGTCGGCACGGCGGTGTCCTCGGTGAAGGGTGCGCCCGTGGCGGCGTCGGCGGTACCGGTGTGGACGCTGATCACCTGGGTGCCGGTGTGCAGCGCCAGCTGCGCGCCGGGGACCCGGTGCGCGCGGGCGAGTTCGTCGAAACGGCCCTGGAGCGAGCGGTGGCCAGGGGCCGGGCGCCTGTCGGCGACCGGTGTAGGGGGCACGTGCGGCATGGAACGGAGCCTCCTGGGAACTGGTGCTCTGGTGCTCTGGCGACGTGACACACCGACCGGACCGGGGACGGATCCGGCCGGCAGGGGGACGCTGCGCCGCACGTTCGTGACGTTCGTGCGCGGGGCCGACCCGGGAAGGCCGGCCGCCTGGGCCGAGAGAGAGACTAAGCACAACTGCCGTGAGGCGTCTGCTAACTAGTGATTCTGGGCCATACACATCCAGACACTGATGGCCCAGCTCAAAACACCCCAGGATTTCACAGAAAGTAACCTGCCGTGTTCTCCCGGTCCGCCCGCGCGGAGCCGGGGAAGGGAAGCGGC
>NZ_JACADT010001458.1:0-1008 GCF_013421635.1 Streptomyces sp. UH6
CGCGCCGCCGCCGCCGCGACACGGCCGGGCGATCAGCCCTGGGGGACCTGCTCGGCGAAGGCCGCGAACGCCTGCGCGTCGAACAGGACGAACCTGACCTCCTCGACCGCGGTCCCGGTCTCGCGCACCGTCTCCACCGCGATGCGCGCGGCGTCCCCCAGCGGCCACCCGTACGCGCCGGCCGAGACCGCGGGGAACGCCACCGTGCGGGCACCCAGCTCGTCGGCGACCCGGAGCGACTCGCGGTAGCAGGAGGCGAGCAGCGACGGGTCGCCGGAGGAACCCTGGTACACCGGCCCCACCGTGTGGATCACCCACCGGGCGTCCAGCCGCCCCGCGGTCGTCGCGACGGCCTGTCCGGTGGGCAGGCCGCGGCCGTAGTGGGAGGCGCGCAGGGCGCGGCACTCCGCGAGGATCTCCGGTCCGCCCCGGCGGTGGATGGCGCCGTCGACGCCTCCGCCGCCCAGCAGGGAGGAGTTGGCGGCGTTGACCACGGCGTCGACGGACTGCCGGGTGATGTCGCCCTGGACCAGGGTGATCCGGGTGGTCCCGCTCATCGGTGGTTCCCCCTCAGCTCGCGCCACACCGCCTTGGCGGCGTTGTGACCGGACATGCCGTGGACGCCGGGTCCGGGCGGGGTCGCGGAGGAGCACAGGTAGACCGCCGAGTGCCGGGTCCGGTACGGGTGGAGCGTGATGCCGGGCCGCAGTATCAGGCTCAGGCCCGAGGCGGCGCCGCAGGCGATGTCGCCGCCGACGTAGTTGGCGTTGCGGGCGGCGAGCTCGGCGGGGCCGCTGATCGCGCGGGCGAGGACCCGGTCGCGGAAGCCGGGGGCGAACCGCTCCAGTTGGCGTTCGATCGCGTCGGTGAGGTCGCCGGTCCAGCCGTTGGGGACGTGACCGTAGGCCCAGAAGACGTGCTTGCCCTCGGGCGCGCGGCTCGGGTCGGCGACGCTCGGCTGGGTGGTGATCAGGAACGGGCGCTCCGGCGCCCGCCCCCCGCGGGAGG
>NZ_JACADT010001459.1:0-1008 GCF_013421635.1 Streptomyces sp. UH6
CGGCGGCGACCGGGGTGACGACGACGATGACGACGACCTCGCCGACGGCACACGTGACGACGACGCAGGGGACGCGGACGCCACGGACGACGACACCCGCGCCGTCGGCGAGGTCGCCGGTGACGCCGTCTTCGACCGCGTCACCCTGACGGTGGACGACGAGGGCGAGGCGACCTCCGACCCGGGCGAGGCGGAGGGGCGCGCCGACTTCACCGTCGCAGCCCTGCGCGCCGAGGCGGCCGACGGGACGGAGGTGACCGTCTACGCGGGGTCGTCGCTGGCGGTGCAGGAACTGGCGGTGACCGACACCGTCCGGGCGATGCTGGCCGGCCTGCCCGCGCTGCTGGTCGTCGTGGGGGCGGTGACCTGGCTGGTCACCCGCCGCGCGCTGCGCCCGGTGGAGGGCATCCGCGCGGAGATGGCGGAGATCACCGGCAGCCGCGACCTGTCCCGGCGGGTGCCGGTGCCGTCCTCGCGCGACGAGGTGGCCCGGCTGGCGGTCACCACCAACGGCACCTTGGAGGCGCTCCAGGAGTCGGTCGAACGGCAGCGCCGCTTCGTCGCGGACGCCTCGCACGAGCTGCGCAGCCCGATCGCCTCGCTGCGCACCCAGGTGGAGGTCGGCCAGGCGCATCCGGAACTGCTCGAGGTCGGCGGGCTGCTGGAGGACGTGGTGCGGCTCCAGCACCTCGCCGCCGACCTGCTGCTGCTGGCCCGCCTCGACGCGGGGGAGGAGCCCCGCGCCGTACGGGTGGACCTGGCGGCCCTGGTGCGTGAGGAGACGGCGCGCCGTCCGGAGCAGGTGAGCGCCGGGGAGGTGGAGGAGGCGGTCGTGGCGGGCAGCCGCGGCCAGCTGGAGCGGGTGCTGGGCAACCTGCTGGACAACGCGCAGCGCCACGCCCGGGAACGGGTCGTCGTGCGGGTGTTTTTTTTTTTTAGGGTTAGGGTTAGGGTTAGGGAAAGAGTGTATTTCGACAGGCTCCGTGTTCCGTGCTCTAGAACCTATGG
>NZ_JACADT010000146.1:0-8811 GCF_013421635.1 Streptomyces sp. UH6
GAGCGCCCGGCAGGGCTCAGGCGGCCAGCGGGTCCGGCGCCGCGGTGATGCCGTGCTCGGCCAGCTTGGCGCGGCCGGCGTCCGGCGCGGTGAGGACCAGCGGACCCGCCTCGGTCAGCGCGACCGAGTGCTCCCAGTGCGAGGACCAGGTGCCGTCGGTGCTGACGACCGTCCAGTCGTCGGAGAGGACCTTGGTCTTCGGCGTGCCCAGCGACACCATCGGCTCGATGGCCAGGCAGAAGCCGGTGACCAGCTTCGGGCCCTTGCCGCGGCGCCGCTCGACGTAGTTCAGCAGGTGCGGGTCCATGTGCATCTCGGTGCCGATGCCGTGGCCGCCGTAGTCCTCGACGATGCCGTACTTGCCGCCGCCCGGCTTCGGCTGGCGGCGGATGTAGGTCTCGATCGCACGGGAGACGTCGACCAGCCGGTTGCCCTGCTTCATGGCCGCGATGCCCGCCCACATCGACTCCTCGGTCACCCGGGAGAGCTCGTGCAGCTCCGGAAGGTGACCGGAGCCCACGAAGCAGGTGTAGGCGGCGTCCGCGTGCCAGCCGTCGATGATCGCACCGGCGTCGATGGAGATGACGTCGCCGTCCTTGAGGACCACCTCGTCGGACGGGATGCCATGGACGACCACCTCGTTGACCGAGGTGCAGATGGTGGCGGGGAAGCCGCCGTAGCCCAGGAAGTTCGACGTGGCGCCGTGCTCGGCGAGGACCTTGCGGGCCACCTGGTCCAGGTCACGCGTCGTGGAGCCGGGGACCGCGGCCTCCCGGGTGGCCGCGTGCACGGCGGCGACGACAAGGCCCGCCTCGCGCATCTTGGCGATCTGCTCCGGGGTCTTGATCTGCACCATGAGCGCTACGGGCCTTTCTCCGCCGTGACCGACGTTGGGTTTCGTCCTGTACGTACACCACCAACGATACGTGCTCCCCGCGCCCGCCGTGACAGCCCGGCCCCGCGCGCGCACGCAGCGCACCGGAGGCGGCGGCACCGACGGGGTACGCGGACCGCCCGGAGGAAACGCGGAGGCCGCGGCTCCCCAGGGGGAACCGCGGCCTCCGTCACCGTCGTGCGGGCGGCGCGTACTACTCGCCGGCCTTCAGCGCGGACATCGCCCGGGCCGTGACCTCGTCCACCTTGCCGAGCGCCTCGATCGTCACGACCAGGTCCTGCGCCCGGTAATAGTCGATGATCGGCTCGGTCTGCGTGTGGTAGACCTCCAGGCGCTTGCGCACCGTGTCCTCGGTGTCGTCGTCCCGCTGGTACAGCTCGCCGCCGCAGACGTCGCAGACGCCCTCGGTCTTCGGCGGGTTGTAGGTGGCGTGGAAGACGTGCGCGGAGTCCTTGCGGCAGATGCGCCGGCCGGCGATCCGCTTCACGATCTCGTCCTCGGGGACCTCGAGGTCCAGCACCGCGTCGAGCTTCATACCGCCCTCGGAGAGCATCCCGTCCAGAGCCTGTGCCTGGGAGACGTTGCGGGGGAAGCCGTCGAGGAGGAAGCCGTCCACGGCGTCCGCCTGCTCCATGCGGTCCTTGGCCATGGCGATGGTGACCTCGTCCGGTACCAGTTCGCCCTTGTCCATGTAGGACTTCGCCAGCTTGCCCAGCTCCGTCTGCTGGCCGATGTTGGCCCGGAACAGGTCGCCCGTGGAGATGTGCGGGATGGAGAGGTTCGCGGCCAGGAACGCGGCCTGCGTTCCCTTACCGGCACCAGGCGGCCCGACGAGGACGATTCGCATCAGCGGAGGAACCCTTCGTAATTGCGCTGCTGGAGCTGGCTCTCGATCTGCTTCACCGTTTCGAGGCCGACACCCACGATGATCAGGATGCTGGTGCCACCGAACGGGAAGTTCTGGTTTGCCCCGAAACCGGCCAACGCCATTGTCGGCACGAGAGCGATCAGACCCAGGTACAGCGAACCCGGCCAGGTGATCCGGTTGAGCACATAGCTGAGGTACTCAGCGGTCGGTCGGCCAGCCCGGATGCCCGGGATGAACCCACCATACTTCTTCATGTTGTCGGCCACTTCTTCGGGGTTGAAGGTGATGGCCACGTAGAAGAAGGCGAAGAAGACGATCAGCAGGAAGTACATGGCGATGTAAATCGGGTCATCGCCCTGCACAAGGTGCGCCTGGATCCACGTCTTCCAGCCGGAGGTCCCGCTGGAGAACTGGGCCACCAGGGCCGGGATGTAGAGCAGCGACGAGGCGAAGATGACCGGGATCACACCCGCCTGGTTGACCTTGAGAGGAATGTAGGTCGACGTGCCGCCGTAGGAACGCCGGCCGATCATCCGCTTCGCGTACTGGACGGGAATGCGGCGCTGCGCCTGCTCGACGAAGACCACCAGGCCGACCATCACGAAGCCGACCAGCATCACGGTGCCGAACTCGATCCAGCCGTCGGCCAGGGTGCCCTGCTCCTTGATGGCCCAGAGCGCGGCCGGGAAGGTCGCGGCGATCGAGATGAACATCAGGATCGACATGCCGTTGCCGATACCGCGGTCGGTGATCAGCTCGCCCAGCCACATGACGACGGCGGTACCGGCCGTCATGGTGAGGACCATGAGGACCGTGATGAAGATGGCGCGGTCCGGGACGATCTGGTTGGCCACGGTGCAGCCGCTGAAGAGCGCGCCGCTGCGGGCGGTCGCCACCAGGCCGGTGCCCTGGAGCACGGCCAGCGCGATCGTCAGGTAACGGGTGTACTGGGTGATCTTCGCCGTACCGCTCTGGCCCTCCTTCTTCAGGGCCTCGAGACGCGGGATGACCACGGTCAGCAGCTGCAGAATGATGCTCGCCGTGATGTACGGCATGATGCCGAGCGCGAAGATCGTGATCTGCAGCAGTGCACCACCGCTGAACATGTTGACCAGGCCGAACAGCCCGGAGTTGCCGGACATCTGGTCGACACACGCCTGGACGGACGTGTAGTCCACGCCGGGGATCGGGATATGTGTACCGACCCGGTAGACGACGATGATGCCGAGCGTGAAGAGCAGCTTCTTGCGCAGGTCGGGCGTCTTGAACGCCCGGGCGAACGCGGTGAGCACGGTGCCTCCTGCGACCCCCGCGCAACTGCGTCAAGGGTGACGGTCTTGAGGATCGACAAATACCAAACGATGTAACGGGCCGCCCCCGCTTCGAGTGCCCGGTGCTCATTGTGTGAGCACTGGTCGAAGAGTGGCAGTGGAGGTCACCTTACCGGCGACACCAAGCCCTTGAGAACGACCAACCGGGGATACCCCATTTGTGGGGCATCCCCGGTCGGGAATCGCAGGGTCACACGGACATCAGCCGGACATCTCAGCGATGTCGGCCGGGCCCGGAACTCGTCAGACGAGCTCGGTGACCGTACCGCCGGCGGCGGTGATCTTCTCCTTGGCGGAGCCGGAGACGGCGTCGACCGTCACCTGCAGCGCCACGGAGATCTCGCCCTGGCCGAGGACCTTGACGAGCTGGTTCTTGCGGACGGCACCCTTGTCGACCAGGTCGGCAACGGTGACCTCCCCACCCTCGGGGTAGAGGGCGGCGAGCTTGTCCAGGTTCACGACCTGGAACTCGGTCTTGAACGGGTTCTTGAAGCCCTTCAGCTTCGGGAGACGCATGTGGAGGGGCATCTGGCCACCCTCGAAGCGCTCCGGAACCTGGTAACGGGCCTTGGTGCCCTTGGTACCACGACCGGCCGTCTTACCCTTCGACGCCTCACCACGACCCACACGGGTCTTGGCGGTCTTGGCGCCCGGGGCGGGACGGAGGTTGTGGATCTTGAGCGGGTTCTGCTCCGCCATGATCAGTCGACCTCCTCGACCGTCACGAGGTGGCGGACGGTGTGCACCATGCCGCGGAACTCGGGGCGGTCCTCCTTGACGACCTGCGTGTTGATGCCCTTGAGACCAAGGGAACGCAGGGTGTCGCGGTGGTTCTGCTTGCTGCCGATGTACGACTTAACCTGGGTGATCTTCAGCTGCGCCATCACGCACCCGCCCCGGCACGCGCACGAAGGAGAGCCGCGGGAGCGACGTCCTCGAGCGGCAGACCACGGCGGGCCGCGACCTCCTCGGGACGCTGCAGGCCCTTGAGGGCCGCCACGGTCGCGTGCACGATGTTGATCGCGTTGTCGGAGCCGAGCGACTTCGACAGGATGTCGTGGATACCGGCGCACTCGAGCACGGCACGCACCGGACCACCGGCGATGACGCCGGTACCCGGGGACGCGGGCTTGAGCAGCACGACGCCGGCAGCCTTCTCACCCTGGATGGGGTGCGGGATGGTGCCCTGGATACGCGGGACCTTGAAGAAGTGCTTCTTGGCCTCCTCAACGCCCTTGGCGATGGCGGCCGGCACCTCCTTGGCCTTGCCGTAACCGACACCCACGGTGCCGTCACCGTCGCCCACCACGACCAGCGCGGTGAAGCTGAAGCGACGACCACCCTTCACAACCTTGGCGACACGGTTGATCGCGACAACGCGCTCAACGTAAGCGGTCTTCTCGGCGGCAGCTGCGCCGCCGTCACGGCCCTTCCGGTCCCGCCGCTCGCCGCCACCGGCACCGCTGCCGCGGCGCTGGGGTCCAGCCATTGGAATTACCTCTCTCTGTTTCCGCTAGCTTCGCTACGGAACCGGCTCAGAACTTGAGACCGGCTTCGCGGGCGGCGTCCGCCAGGGCCGCGATGCGGCCGGCGTACTGGTTGCCACCACGGTCGAACACGACAGCCTCGACGCCCGCGGCCTTGGCACGCTCGGCGACCAGGGCGCCGACCTGCTGGGCCTGCGCGGACTTGTCGCTCTCGCCACCGCGGATCGAAGCGTCCAGGGTGGAAGCCGACGCCAGGGTGTGACCCTTGATGTCGTCGATCACCTGGGCCACGATGTGGCGGTTGGAGCGGGTCACGACGAGACGGGGACGCTCGGCGGTACCGGAGATGTGCTTGCGGATCCGGATGTGCCGACGCTTGATGGCGGCGCGCTTGTAGGCGTCGCCCTTCAGGATCTTCTGCCCGTATGCCATGGGTTACTTACCCGCCTTTCCGACCTTGCGGCGGATGACTTCGCCCTCGTACTTGACGCCCTTGGCCTTGTACGGGTCGGGCTTGCGCAGCTTGCGGATGTTCGCCGCGACCTCGCCGACCTTCTGCTTGTCGATGCCCTCGACCTGGAAGCGGGTGGGGGTCTCCACCTTGAAGGTGATGCCCTCGGGCGCCTCGACGGTGATCGGGTGCGAGTAGCCGAGCGCGAACTCGAGGTTCGAGCCCTTGGCCGTCACGCGGTAACCGACACCGCTGATCTCGAGCTTCTTCACGTAACCCTGGGTCACGCCGGTGATCATGTTCGCCACCAGCGTGCGGGACAGGCCGTGCAGGGCCTTGTTCTGACGCTCGTCGTTGGGGCGGGTCACCTGGAGGGTGCCGTCCTCGCCCTTGACGATCTCGATCGGCGCCACGACGGTGTGGGTCAGAGTGCCCTTGGGGCCCTTGACCGCGACCGTACGGCCGTCGATGGTGACGTCCACGCCGGCGGGAACCGCGATGGGGAGCTTGCCGATACGCGACATAGCTGTATCTCGTTCCCTTCCGTTACCAGACGTAGGCGAGGACTTCCCCACCCACGCCCTTCTTGCCGGCCTGCTTGTCGGTCAGGAGACCGTGCGACGTGGAGATGATCGCCACGCCGAGGCCACCGAGGACCTTGGGCAGGTTGGTGGACTTCGCGTACACCCGGAGACCGGGCTTGGAGATCCGCTTGATGCCCGCGATGGAGCGCTCGCGGTTCGGGCCGAACTTCAGCTCGAGGACGAGGTTCTTGCCGACCTCGGCGTCCTCGGTCTTCCAGCCGGTGATGAAGCCCTCCTGCTGGAGGATCTCCGCGATGTGCGACTTGATCTTGGAGTGCGGCATCGACACCGTGTCGTGGTATGCCGAGTTCGCGTTACGCAGACGCGTGAGCATGTCTGCGATCGGATCAGTCATGGTCATGAATTGGCCTTAGGCCTCTCTCGCCGGGGTTTCCTGGTGCGCCATCCCTCTCCCCGATCCGAGACGGGACGGGTGCGGCGCGGTGGACCTACGGCGTAGTAAGCGTCTATGAGCGGGACCGTGCCCGCGGACGGCCGGGCACGGCAAGCGCCCAACCACACCAGCCTAAGCCATGTGTGGCGGGTCGCCTGCCGGACCGGCCTGCTTACCGAGAGCCTGGGATCCCCAAATGGGGATTTACCAGGAGCTCTTGGTCACGCCCGGCAGCTCGCCACGGTGAGCCATCTCACGGAGGCACACGCGGCAGAGGCCGAACTTGCGGTACACGGAGTGCGGACGACCGCAGCGCTGGCAGCGGGTGTACGCACGCACGCCGAACTTGGGCTTGCGAGCAGCCTTCGCGATGAGAGCCTTCTTCGCCATCTCGCTCACGCCTCCTTGAACGGGAAGCCGAGGTGACGGAGGAGAGCGCGGCCCTCGTCGTCGTTGGCAGCCGTGGTCACCACGGTGATGTCCATGCCTCGGGTGCGGTCGATCTTGTCCTGGTCGATCTCGTGGAACATGACCTGCTCCGTGAGACCGAAGGTGTAGTTGCCACGGCCGTCGAACTGCTTGGGGGACAGGCCGCGGAAGTCGCGGATGCGCGGAAGCGCGAGCGACAGGGTGCGGTCCAGGAACTCCCACATGCGGTCGCCACGGAGCGTGACGTGGGCACCGATCGGCTGACCCTCACGCAGCTTGAACTGCGCGATGGACTTGCGGGCCTTGGTGACGGCCGGCTTCTGACCGGTGATCGTGGTGAGGTCGCGGATGGCGCCGTCGATCAGCTTGGAGTCGCGGGCGGCGTCGCCCACACCCATGTTGACCACGATCTTGACGAGGCCGGGAACCTGCATGACGTTCTCGTACTTGAACTCGTCACGCAGCTTGCCCGCGATCTCCTCGCGGTACTTCGTCTTCAGACGCGGAGTGGTGGTAGCCATCAGATGTCCTCACCCGTCCGCTTGGCAACGCGGATCTTGTTGCCGTTGTCGTCGAAGCGGTAACCGACGCGGGTCACGACCTTCTGGCCGTCCTTCTCCACGACGAGCTGAACGTTGCTCACGTGGACCGGAGCCTCGACGGTCACGATGCCGCCGGCCTGGTTCGGGCCGGCCTTCGTGTGCTTCTTGACCCGGTTGACACCCTCGACCAGGACACGGTTCTCGCGGGGGAAGGCCGCGACGACCTTGCCCTGCTTGCCCTTGTCCTTGCCGGTGATGACCTGGACCAGGTCGCCCTTCTTGACCTTCATGCTCACAGCACCTCCGGCGCGAGGGAGATGATCTTCATGAACTTCTTCTCGCGCAGCTCACGGCCGACGGGGCCGAAGATACGGGTGCCGCGAGGGTCGCCGTCGTTCTTCAGAATGACGGCGGCGTTCTCGTCGAAGCGGATGTACGAGCCGTCCGGACGGCGGCGCTCCTTGACGGTGCGAACGACGACGGCCTTGACGACGTCGCCCTTCTTCACGTTGCCACCGGGGATCGCGTCCTTGACGGTGGCGACGATGACGTCACCGATGCCCGCGTAGCGGCGACCGGAGCCACCGAGCACACGGATGCAAAGGATTTCCTTCGCACCAGTGTTGTCGGCGACACGCAGTCGCGACTCCTGCTGGATCACGTCTATCTCCTGATCGTCTGCCGGTTCCCTCCGGAGCAGAGCCGGAGAGCCTGGCGGAACTCACCCGCGGGAGAATCCCCGCGGGAATTTACTTGGCCTGGGGCGGGAACCGGGCCGGGGGGCGGGGAAGCCCCCCGGCCGGTCCGTGTCGGCTGGGGCGGAGCCCCGGCCGATTACTTCGCCTTCTCCAGGATCTCGACGATGCGCCAGCGCTTCGTCGAGGACAGCGGCCGGGTCTCCATGAGGAGAACGCGGTCGCCGACGCCGGCGGCGTTCTGCTCGTCGTGGGCCTTGAGCTTGTTCGTACGGCGGATGACCTTGCCGTACAGAGCGTGCTTCACACGGTCCTCGACGGCGACGACGACGGTCTTGTCCATCTTGTCGCTGACCACGATGCCCTGCGCGGTCTTGCGGAAGCCGCGCGCCTCGCTGTTTTCAGTCACGTTGCTCTCGCTCATGCGTTCTCCACCGACTCGATGCCGAGCTCACGCTCACGCATGAGGGTGTAGACCCGGGCGATGTCCTTGCGGACCGCCTTCAGACGGCCATGGTTCTCAAGCTGTCCGGTCGCCGCCTGGAAGCGGAGGTTGAACAGCTCTTCCTTGGCCTCGCGGAGCTTCGCCAGAAGCTCCTCGTTGCCCAGCTCGCGCAGCTCGGACGCCTTGGTACCGGCCGACATCACGCTTCACCTGCCTCGCGCTTGACGATCCGGCACTTCATCGGCAGCTTGTGGGCCGCACGGGTCAGCGCCTCACGGGCGATCTTCTCGTTGGGGTAAGACAGCTCGAACATGACCCGGCCCGGGTGCACGTTCGCGACCCACCACTCCGGAGAACCCTTACCGGAACCCATGCGGGTCTCGGCGGGCTTCTTGGTGAGGGGGCGGTCCGGGTAGATGTTGATCCAGACCTTGCCGCCACGCTTGATGTGGCGGGTCATCGCGATACGAGCGGCCTCGATCTGACGGTTGGTGACGTACGCCGGCGTCATGGCCTGAATGCCGTACTCGCCGAACGCGACCGTCGTACCGCCCTTGGCCATACCGCGGCGCTTGGGGTGGTGCTGCTTGCGGTGCTTGACCCTACGGGGGATCAGCATGGGTCAGCTCTCCTTTCCGGCAGAGCTCGGCTCGGCGGCAGCGCCCGCGGGAGCCTCGGCCGGCTTGGCCT
>NZ_JACADT010001460.1:0-1006 GCF_013421635.1 Streptomyces sp. UH6
GGGTGGGCGGTGCGGCGCTGGGACGCGCTGCCTCCGCAGGCGCGGGTGTTCGCGGACACGGTCGTGCGGGCGCTGACGGCCTGACGGCCTGACGGCCTGACGGTCTGACGAACCGGCGGACCGACGGGCCGGCGGACCGACGGGCCCGGTCCGCCGGTCGCCGGTCTGCTCACCTCAACGGGTGAGGGGGGCCGGAAGTCGTGTGATCGCCCTTCGCTGGTGCGGGTGATGCTCGGGGCGGTCGCGCACCGTTTTTCCACAGGCCAGTTCCGGCCGGATGACGTGGTTCGAACGGTGGTCGGGTCCGGTCGCCCCCGGGGTGGGTGAGGAGCGTTTTCAGCCTCACGCAACGTGATCGTCCCCTTACCCGACCGACTCTGTCCGTCGGTGTCGCACTCTGATCGAGGCGGCTGAATACGGCACATAACGTGCGGCTGTTTTCGGACATCGAACGGCGTTCGAGGCGCCCGTGCACCCCTCGGGATGTCAGTAATCTCCTGGTTCGGAGCAGTGTGATAGAGGGGCGCGGGTCCGGAGGGGGCCGTTTCCGGTCCGGGTGTGCACCGATGCAGCCGGGGACGAACGCCCGGCCCGGCTGCCCCGTTGGGGGGATTGCGTGCAGCTGAAGAATTGGCGTGAAGACATCCGTTCCGGGCGCTCGGCGTTGCTGTCCGGGCCCTGGGAGACTGCGGACCGCGCGGGCCACACCCACGACCCGAACGAGGTCACGGTGCAGCTCGACGGTGTGGGCCGGGAGGTCGAGGAGGAGCTCGAGGCGGCGTCGGCGTCGCCGGGCGGCGCTGTGCTCGGGGAGGGGGCCGACGGTCCCGTCTTCGTCGACGAGTCCGGCCGCCGCAGCCGGCGTTACCGGCGCATCGGCATAGGAGTGGGTGTCGCCTGCGCGGTGTACGCGGTGGTCATCGTGGCGACGCTGCTGTCCGGGAACTCCCACGCGCCGTGGATGCCGGTTCCGGGGCGGCAGCAGGAACAGGGGACGGGCGCGGAC
>NZ_JACADT010001461.1:0-1004 GCF_013421635.1 Streptomyces sp. UH6
GTGCCGTCCGCCTCCCCCGCCTCCCCCGGCGCGTCCGGCCCGGGCCCGTGGCGGGACGCCGACTTCCGCCGGCTCTGGCTGGGCCAGACCGCTTCCCAGTTCGGCGAACACACGAGCCTGGTCGTCCTGCCGCTGGTCGCCGTCCTGACGCTCGGCACCGACGCCGGTGAACTGGGCGTCCTGCGCGCGGTGGGGCAGGCGCCGATCCTGATGTTCTCGCTCCTCGTGGGCGCGTGGGTGGACCGCTGGCGGACCCGCACGGTGATGGTGCTGGCCGACGCCGGCCGGGCCGTGGTGCTGGGCGTGGCGGCGGTGGCCGGTGTCCTCGGCCTGCTGGGGCTGCCCGCCCTGCTCGTGGCCGCCTTCGCCGTCGGCACCCTGTCGGTCTTCTTCGACGTGGCCTACCAGGCGTCGCTGGTGCGGGTGGTGAGGAGGGACCAGCTGCTGCGGGGCAACAGCGCCCTCGAGGGCAGCCGGTCCGCGGCGCAGATCGGCGGCCCCGCTCTGGGCGGCGCGCTGGTGTCCCTGCTGTCGTCGGCGGCCGCCGTCGCGTCGGGTGCGCTGTTCTTCGCGCTGTCGTTCCTGTCGATCCGGCGGACCGGCCGCCGGGAAGCGGTCCCCGGGCGTGCGGAAGGGCCGACGCGCGTAGGGCGGCGGATCCTGGACGGCCTCCGGTTCGTCGCCGGCGATCCGTCGCTGCGGGCCGTGGGCCTGGCCTCGGCCGCCTTCCAGTTCTCGCTGGCGGCCATGACGACCGTCTACCTGCTCTTCCTGCCGCGCGAACTGCACCTGTCGGGCACCGCCGTCGGGCTGGCGCTCGCGGCGACGGGCCCGGGCGCGCTCCTGGGCTCGCTGC
The DNA here is from genome assembly GCF_013421635.1 of Streptomyces sp. UH6. Classification (NCBI taxonomy): domain Bacteria; kingdom Bacillati; phylum Actinomycetota; class Actinomycetes; order Kitasatosporales; family Streptomycetaceae; genus Streptomyces; species Streptomyces sp. UH6. Next base: position 857 of record NZ_JACADT010001461.1, read on the forward strand.
TCGCCGCCCGCCTGCCGCGCAGGTTCGGGTACGGCACGGTGCTCGTCTGCGCGGCGGCCCTGGGCGACGGCGTGATGCTGTGCGTCCCCGCGCTGCACGGCCCGGCGACGGTGACGGTTCCGGCCCTGGTGGCGGTCAACTTCGTCTT
>NZ_JACADT010001462.1:0-1000 GCF_013421635.1 Streptomyces sp. UH6
CGCAGCAGCCCCGCCAGTTCGGCGGTCCGCCGCTCGTCCAGCGCCTCCGTCAGCACCCGCGCCTGCGCGGCCAGTCCGGCGGTCACCGCCTCGTTCACCACGGACAGGCCGTGTTCGGTGAGCGAGACCCGCAGCGCCCGCCGGTCGGTCGGGTCGGGCGAGCGCGTCAGCAGCCCGGCCCGCTCCAGCTTGTCCAGCCGTCCCGTCATCCCGCCCGTGGTGAGCATCAGCGTGCCGGACAGCTCGCGCGGCGAGAGGGTGTACGGCTCGCCGGCGCGGCGCAGCGTGGCCAGCACGTCGAACTCGCCCCGGGAGACGCCGAAGGCGGCGTACTCCTTCTCCGTCCGCTCGCCCATCCCGCGGGCCAGCCGGTAGATCCGTCCGAAGACCTCCATGGCGGGCGTCTCCAGATCGGGCCGTTCCCGGGCCCACTGCTCGATGATCGCGTCGACGTCGTCCCTGTGCCCGGGGTCGCGAGTACTCATGGGCCCGAGTATCGGCGGCGGCGGAGCCCCCTGGCAAAAAAGTAACTTGACGGCAAGTAGCTTGTAGCTAAGCTACTTGCCGCCAAGTGAAATCCTGATGCGGCGTGGCGGGGGAGGGCCGGATGGACGGCGGCAGCGGGTACCGGGGGCGCCGAGGCGTCGCGGGGGAACGGCGACTGACGGCCTCGGCGGCGGTGAACGGGATCGGCTCCGGGATGTACATCCCCTTCAGCCTGGTCTTCTTCCACCACGTCACCGGGCTCTCCTACGCAGTGGTGGGAGCCGTGCTGACCGTCGCCGGCCTGGGCGGGATGGCGCTGCTGCCGTTCATCGGGGCGGCCGTCGACCGGCACGGGGCGCGGCGGGTGCTGATGGTGTTCCACGCCGTCCGCGTCGCCGGGTTCCTGGCCTACCCGGCGGTCGACTCGCTCGGCGCCTTCGCGGCCGTCGCGCTGCTCACGGTGACCGCCGACCGGGCCTACGTCGGCGTTCAGGCGGTGCTGGTCGGCGAGGCG
>NZ_JACADT010001463.1:0-904 GCF_013421635.1 Streptomyces sp. UH6
TCGCTCGGGCGTCAGGGACTCCAGAACACCGTCGTCGACCACACCCGCGGCGTGCACCACACCGGCGAGGCCCGGGCCGTCGGACGCGGTCAGCTCACCGATGAGGGCGGCCAGGGCGTCGCGGTCGGTGACGTCACACGACGCCCACCGAACCTCGGCGCCCAGCTCCCGCAGCTCCTCCACCAGCGTGGTCGAGGGGCGACGCGAGACCAGGACGAGGTCACGCACACCGTGCGCGGTGACGAGGTGCCGGGCGACCAGACCACCCAGCGCACCGCCGGCACCCGTGACCAGCACGGGGCCGGTGACCGGCGGGAGCGCGGCCTCGGCCGGGACCGTGGTGCGAACCAGCCGGGGGACGAGGACCTCGCCCGCGCGGACGGCGAGCTGCGGCTCGTCCAGACCCGCGAGAGCTGCCAGGTCTTCCAGCGAGCCGTCGGTGTCGATCAGGACGATGCGGTCGGGGTGTTCGGACTGGGCGGAGCGGATCAGGCCCCATACGGCTGCGGCGGCGAGGTCGGTGACCTGCTCGGTCCCGCCCGTGGCGACCGCGCCGCGGGTGACGACGACCAGACGCCCGTCCTGCTCGTCGGCGGTAAGCCATTCCTGCAGCTGAACTAGGACATCGGCGAGGGCGGTCTGCACGGCCGCCGGGACGTCACCGTCGATGGTGCTGGCGGCGACTTCAAGGATGTCCGCGTTGACCGTACTCGGGTTGGGGGCGGGGAGAGTGCGCCAGTCGAGGTGGAAGAGGGAATCGTGGGTGGGGGTGGTGTCGAGCTGTTCGGCCGTTACGGGGCGCAGGGTGAGAGTGTCGATGCGGCCGAGGGGCGTGCCGGTGGCGTCGGCCAGGTCGAGCGCGATCCCGCCGCCACGGTTGGTGGTGATGCGGGTGCGCAGGACC
>NZ_JACADT010001464.1:0-876 GCF_013421635.1 Streptomyces sp. UH6
TGAGCGTTTTCAGCGGGACCACCGATCGGGTGATGGCCTGGGTGCCCGCAACGGACAGGGCCCCTGCGCCGTTGGGTGAGGTGTTCGAAGTCTCAACCTGCCGGTCCAGGAGCCCTGTTGGTTCCCTATCCTGCCGCACTCGACCTGCCTCATGCGCTGGTCGAGTGGGTCACGATGCTCATCGTCACCCGTGAGGGTGACCGACGCTGCAAACTCCGCCCGCATCAGCGCGCCCTCGTCGCTCTCGCCTACCTGCGCAAGCACGACACCCTCGCCCAGATCGCCGGCGGCTTCGGCATATCCGTGGGCACCGCCCACGCCTACACCACCGCGGTCGTGCGACTCCTCGCGGACCGGGCGCCGGGCCTGCTCAAGACTCTGCGCGAGCACGACCCGGACTACGTGCTCCTGGACGGCACCCTCAGCGAGTGCGACCGCCTGGGCGACGGACGCACCGATTACTCCCACAAACACCGACGCCACGGCGTGAACGTGCAGGTCGTCACCGATCCCGAAGGCCGGCTGCTGTGGATCTCACCGGCACTGCCGGGCCGCGCTCATGACCTGACCGCCGCCCGCACCCACCGCATCATCCGGATCTGCGAACGCCAAGGCGTCCCGATCGTGGCCGACCGCGCCTACATCGGCGCCGGCTCCTGGGTCACCACCGCAATCCGCCGCCCGCCAGGCGGAGAACTGTCACCGACCGAGCGGACGCTGAACCGGGCACTCGCCCATGCCCGTGCTCCTGTCGAACGAGGTGTCGCCCGGCTGAAGTCCTGGCGGATCTTCCGCCGAAGCCGCTGCAGCCCGAACCGGATGACAGCCATCGCTGCTGCGGTCCTGACCCTGGAGAGGCAACGCTGAAAACGCTCA
>NZ_JACADT010001465.1:0-658 GCF_013421635.1 Streptomyces sp. UH6
AACCGCGAGCCCGGCGTCACCCTGGAACAGGTGGCCGCCGATTTCGGGGTTCACCCGGCCTCGCTGACGAAGTGGCTGCGCCAGGCGGAGACCGAGAACAGCACCGCCACCAGGCCCGCGACGGCGCCGGCTGAGTCGGCGGAGCTGCGTGAGGCCCGCAAGCGGATCCGGATGCTCGAGCAGGAGAACGAGGTCCTCAGGAAGGCCGCGGCCTATCTTTCGCAGGCGAACCTGCCGGCAAAATGACGTACCCGCTCGTCCGCGAGCTGGCCGCCGCCGATGCCCCTGTGAGGGTGCCGGTGGCGGTGACGTGCCGGGTGCTCGGGCTGGCCCGCCAGCCCTACTACCGGTGGCTGGCCTCACCGGTCACCGACGCGGAACTGACCGAGGCCCACCGGGCCAACGCCCTGTTCGATGCCCACCGCGACGATCCCGAGTTCGGCCACCGCTTCCTCGTCGACGAGGCCCGGGCCGCCGGCCAGGTGATGGCAGAGCGGACCGCATGGCGGATCTGCCGTGACAACGGCTGGTGGAGCGTGTTCGGCAAGCGCAAGGGACGCGGCAAGAACGCCAAGGCCGGCCCGCCGGTGCACGACGACCGGGTCCGCCGCGACTTCACCGCCCCGGCACCGAACCGGCTGTGGCTGACCGACATCAC
>NZ_JACADT010001466.1:0-631 GCF_013421635.1 Streptomyces sp. UH6
CCGGTGACGTGGTGGTCGACGGTGGCAACTCGCGCTGGACGGACGACGAGAAGCACGCCGCGGAGCTGGCCGAGAAGGGCATCGGCTTCGTGGACTGCGGTGTCTCCGGCGGTGTCCACGGCCTGGCCAACGGCTACGCGCTCATGTACGGCGGCGAGGCCGAGCACGTGGCCAAGGTGCAGCCGGTGCTGGACGCCCTGAAGCCGGAGGGCGACTTCGGCGCCGTGCACGCCGGCAAGGTCGGCGCGGGCCACTTCGCGAAGATGGTCCACAACGGCATCGAGTACGCCATGATGCAGGCCTACGCCGAGGGCTGGGAGCTGCTGGAGGCGGTCGACTCGGTCACCGACGTCCGGGAGATCTTCCGCTCCTGGCGCGAGGGCACCGTGATCCGCTCCTGGCTCCTCGACCTCGCCGTGAACGCCCTCGACGAGGACGAGCACCTGGAGAAGCTCCGTGGCTTCGCCCAGGACTCCGGCGAGGGCCGCTGGACCGTCGAGGCGGCCATCGACAACGCCGTCCCGCTCCCCGCCATCACCGCCTCCCTCTTCGCCCGCTTCGCCTCCCGTCAGGAGGACTCCCCGCAGATGAAGATGATCGCCGCGCTGCGCAACCAGTTCGGCGGCCACGC
>NZ_JACADT010001467.1:0-625 GCF_013421635.1 Streptomyces sp. UH6
GTCGAGGTCCCAGCCGCGGTTGGTGGGGAAGGTGGAGATGCCGTCGGTGGCGGTGGCGACGAGGTTCCAGAGGTCGTTGGGGTTGGTGATGCCTCCGGGGTAGCGGCAGGCCATGCCGACGATGGCGATGGGTTCGTCGTCGGTGGTGGTGGTGGGGTGGGTGGTGTGGGGGGTGGTGGTGTCGGTGGGGAGGAGTTCGGTTTCGATGTGGTGGGCGAGGAGGGTGGGGTTGGGGTGGTCGAAGACGAGGGTGGCGGGGAGGCGGAGGCCGGTGACGGTGTTGAGGCGGTTGCGGAGTTCGACGGCGGTGAGGGAGTCGAAGCCGAGTTCGGTGAAGGCGCGTTCGGCGGGGATGGTGTCGGGTGTGTCGTGGCCGAGGACGGCGGCGATCTCGGCGCGGACGGTGTCGAGGAGGGGGCGGGTGCGTTCGGGGGTGGGGAGGGTGAGGAGTCGTTGGGCGAGGGCGGAGGTGCGGCCGGTGCCGGTTTGTGCGGTGCGGCGGCTGGGGGTGCGGATGAGGCCGCGCAGGAGTGCGGGCACGGCCGGGGCCTTGCGGAAGGCGGCCAGGTTCAACCGGACCGGCGCGACCGCCGGAAGACCCGACACCACACCCGCATCGAACAGA
>NZ_JACADT010001468.1:0-611 GCF_013421635.1 Streptomyces sp. UH6
GTGTGTGGCCGGAGAGACCGGCCCGGCGAGGGAGGCACCGGCATGGCCTGGTCGATCGCGGAGGTGGCGCGGATGTCCAAGGTGACATCGCGGACGCTGCGGCACTACGACGAGATCGGCCTGCTGCCGCCCGCGTGGATCGGAAGCAACGGGCACCGCTACCACGAGGAGGCCGATCTGCTGCGGTTGCAGCAGATCCTGCTGATGCGGGAGCTGGACCTGGGGCTGCGCGAGATCCAGGCGGTCCTGGACAGCCGGCGCGACCAGGTGGCCGTGCTCCGTGAGCACCAGCAACGCCTGCTCGCGGGACGGGACCGGCTGGCGACGTTGGCCCGTACGGTCGGCCGCACCATCGCCGAACTGGAAGAAGGCAGGGACAACGGGAAGATGACCAAGATCAACAAGCCGGAGAACCTGTTCGAGGGGTTCCAGGCCCCCTCCGAGGCCGAGGCCGTGGTACGGGAGCGATGGCCTCAGGCATGGGAGCAGACCCGGCAGGCGGTCGAGGCGATGACCTCCGACGACACGGAGCGCTGGCAGCGTGAGGTGACGGCACAGATGATCCGCATGGCGGAGTTCATGGTGGCCGGCACGCCGGTCTCCGACCCCGC
>NZ_JACADT010001469.1:0-594 GCF_013421635.1 Streptomyces sp. UH6
TGGGCATGGCCGTCGAGCTGCTCGACTCCTCGCCGGTGTTCGCGGCGCGGATGGCGGAGTGCGCGGCCGCGCTCGCCCCGCACACCGACTGGTCCCTGCTTGACGTGGTGCGCTCCGGCGAGGGCCTGGAGCGGGTGGACGTGGTCCAGCCGGTCCTGTGGGCCGTCATGGTCTCCCTCGCCGAACTCTGGCGCTCCCACGGCGTCCAGCCGGCCGCCGTGATCGGCCACTCGCAGGGCGAGATCGCCGCCGCCGCGGTCGCCGGGATCCTGTCGCTGCAGGACGCGGCGAAGGTCGTCGCCCTGCGGTCCCGCGCCATCACCGCCCTCGCCGGACTCGGCGGCATGGTCTCGGTCGCCCAGGCGGCCGACGCCGTCCGCGGCACCATCGCCGCGTGGGACGGCCGGATATCCGTCGCCGCCGTCAACGGCCCCACCTCCACCGTGGTCTCCGGCGACGTCGACGCCCTCGACGAGTTCCTGGCCCACTGCCAGAGCAACGAGGTCCGGGCCCGCAAGGTCGACGTGGACTACGCCTCGCACTCCGCCCACGTCGAGGCCATCCAGGAGGAGCTGACCTCCCTTCTGGACGGGA
>NZ_JACADT010000147.1:0-8761 GCF_013421635.1 Streptomyces sp. UH6
CAGCCGAGGCCCAGCACCGCCAGGGCCGCCGCGGTGAGGGTCTCCCCGCCGCCCGAGGCGGCCGCGTAGCCGAGCGTGACGGCGGCCCAGAGGACGGCGATGCCGAGGAAGGCGGTGCGCAGCGGGCCCCAGCGGTCGGCCAGGCGGCCGAAGACCGGGCTGAGTCCGTACATGGCGGCGATGTGCACGCTGATGACCACGCCGACGATCCGCAGGGACATGCCGTGGTGCTGCATGTGCAGCGGCGTCATCACCATGACCATGATCATGGTCGCGTGCGCGGTGGCCAGGAGGACGACGGCGAACAGGGCGGTGGGGTGCCCCGTCGTCCAGCGGAGGGCGGCCAGCGCCCCCATCGCGGCCGGCCCGGCTCCGGTGGCCTTGCCGGGCGGACCGGGCTTCTCCTCCCTGCCGCGGTAGAACGCCACGACCAGCGCGCACGCCCCCGCGAACGCCGCACCGGAGAGCAGGTACGGCCCGGCCAGTCCGAGCACCCCGGCGGACTCGCCGACCGCCTGGCCGAAGGCGGTGAGGTTGGGTCCGGCGACGGAACCGACGGTCGTCGCCCACACCACCACGGCCATGGTGCGGGCCCTCACCTCGGGCGCGACGCCGTCCGCGGCGGCGTACCGGGTCTGCAGGTTGCACGCCTGGGCCACGCCGAAGAGACACAGGCCCGCCATGACGAGGGCCAGTTGCCCGGCCGTCGCGGCGGCGACGATCAGCGAGGCGCCCAGGATCGCTATCGCGTAGCCGACGCCCAGCGACCACCGGCGCCCGCGCCGGGCCGCCAGCCGGGCCAGCGGCACCGCCGCCACCGCGGCGCCCAGCACCCCGACCGCCTGACCGAGCCCGGCCAGCTCGGTGGCTCCGAGCCGTTCCACGAGCAGGGTGGTCACGGTGATGCCGGAGGCCACGCCGACGCCGCCGAGGAGGTTCCCCAACACCAGGACCCCGATGCGCCGCCGCTCCCCCGTGCCGCCCTCGGCCGTCCGCCCGGTCGTCGTCATGACGTCGTCGCCCCTCCCTCGGCCGCCCCACCGACCGGGACGTCGCTGCGGGCAGGATGCCACGCACGGGCGCCGCCGGGATCAGGTGGTGACCGGTCAGCCGGGCCGTGCCCGGAGAGAATCCGCGGTTCCCGCGCAGCCGGTCGGCGCATCGAAGCGAGCAGCTAAACCGGTTACCGACCACCGCCGGGTGAACTTCACCTGGCAACCCCACCACCCGGGCGGGACAGCGCTCCTCCACCCATATACCGGTTTACACAAATCATGGTTACGGTACCGACCGTGGATCTACTGCGACCAATCATCAAGCCCTATGCCTGGGGCTCCCGGCACGCACTGGCCAGGCTCCAGGGACGGGAAGAGCCCTCGGCCGGCCCCGAGGCGGAGCTGTGGATGGGTGCCCATCCGGCAGGTCCGGCCGGCCTCACCCGCGACGGGCTCACGACCACGCTCGAGCGGGTGGTCGCCGACGCCCCGGAACGGGAGCTCGGGGCGGCATGCGCCGGCCGGTTCGGTGGCCGGCTGCCCTTCCTGCTGAAGGTGCTGGCCGCCGAACAGCCGCTGTCCATCCAGGTGCACCCGGACCGGGAGCAGGCACGCGCGGGGTTCGGCGCCCGGCGGAGCGGCGGGGCCGACCAGGGGCCGTACGCGGACGACTGGCCCAAACCCGAACTGCTCTACGCGCTCACCTCCTTCGAGGTGCTCGCCGGCTTCCGCTCCCGCGACGAGGCGGTGGCCGTACTGGAAGGACTCGGCCTCGCGCGTCTGCGCCGGGTCACGCACATCCTGCGTGACGACGACGGCGGCGGCAGCGGCAGCGGCAGCGACGGGGCCGGCGCGGCCGCGCTCGGCGACGCCCTGCGGACCGTGCTCGAGTGGCCGCGCGACGACCGTGCGGCGCTGGTGCACGCCGTCGTGGAGGCTAGCCGGCGGCAGGCGGCGCTCCCCGGGCCCCACACGGCGGCCTACGACGCGGTGGCGCGCATGGCCGTGCACCACCCGGGTGACCTCGGTCCGGTCGCCTCCCTGCTGCTGCGGCACCGGGTCCTGGAGCCGGGCACCGCCTTGTTCGTGCCGGCCGGAGGACTGCACTCCTACATCCGCGGAGTGGGCGTGGAGCTGATGGCCGCCTCCGACAACGTGCTGCGCGCGGGCCTCACCACGAAGGAGGTGGACATACCCGAGCTGCTGCGGATCACCGACCCCGCGGTGCCGGTCCCCGTGGTGCGGCCCGACCCCGTGCCGGGGTCGGAGCGTACGCGGGTGTACCGGTGCCCGGTGGAGGAGTTCGCGCTGTACCGGGTCCGGCTCGGCGAACGCCCGGAGCCCGTGACTGCGCGGGGGCCCCGGATCGCCCTCTGCGCCGAGGGCACGGCGCTCCTGCGCGGGCCCGGTGGCCAGGAGGTGCCGCTGGGGCCGGGCGGCTCGTGCTTCCTCCCCGACTCGGACCGGGACGTCACGGCGGAGGGTGAGGGAACGTTGTTCGTCGCGGCCACGGGCCTCTCCCCCGGACACCGGTAGCGAAGAGGGACCACGACGGCTCTCACCCCTCGCCCGCCCACTCCTCCCGCCCTGCCCCGCCCACGTACCGGGTTGCCCCGCCTCCCCCTCCGCCGGGGGGAGGGGGGCGGCGGCCGGCGTCGTGGCGTGGGGCGGCCGCGACGCTACGGGCGAGGAGGCGCGGTGGACCCTCGCGGCACGAGTGAGGGCGTCGCCACCGGCCGCGACGGAACGTCCTGGCCCGCGAGCAGGTCGAACAGGACCCGTGCGACCTCGGCGCCGAAGCCGTGCACGTCGTGGCTCATCGCCGACAGGGTCGGATGGGTCAGGCGGCACAGCTGCGAGTCGTCCCACGCCAGCAGGGACAGGTCGTCCGGCACCGCGACGCCCACCTCGGCGGCCACGCCAAACCCCGCGAAGGCCATGATGTCGTTGTCGTAGACGATGGCCGTGGGGCGGTCGGAGGCCAGCAGCAGCATCCGGGTCGCCCGGGCGCCCTCCTCCCCCGAGAAGCCCGTCTCGACGTGGCGGCCGCCGTCCAGGCCGAGTTCCTCCATGGTCCGCTCGAACGCCTCGGCGCGGATGGCGCTGTGGCCCAGGCCGGCGGGCCCGCCCACGCGGGCGATCCGCCGGTGGCCGAGCGCCGCCAGGTAGCGGACGGCCTCGGCGACGGCGGTGGCGTCGTCGGTCCACACCGACGGGAAGCCGCCGGTGAGGTCCGGGTGGCCCACGCCCACGGCGGGCAGGCCGAGTGCGCGCAGGGGTGAGATCCGCGGATCGCCCTGGTGGAAGTCGACCAGGATCGAGCCGTCCACCTGCCGCTCCCGCCACCAGCGTTCCTGGAGCTGGATCTCCTCCTCCAGGGAGCCGACCAGGCGCAGCAGCAGGGAGCAGTCGTGCTCGGCGAGCACGCTCTCGATGCCGGAGATGAACTCCATGTAGAAGGGTTCCAGCCCCAGCAGACGCGCGGGCCGGCACAGGGCCAGCCCGACGGTGTCGACGGACTGCCGCGAGAGGCTGCGCGCGGCGGAGTTCGGCGCCCAGCCGAGTTGCCGGGCGGCCGCGAAGATGCGCTCCCGGGTGGCCCCGGACACGCCCGGCTTGTTGTTGAAGGCGAGCGACACGGCGCCCTTGGAGACGCCGGCGGCCGCGGCGACGTCCTTGATGGTGACGCGGCCCGGCGGTGTGCTCACGCGGGTTCCACGCAGAAGAGGGCCCCGCGCACGGCGTCACCGCCGGTCTCCGCGGCGCTGCCGACCCGGAGGCGGACGCGCTCGCCGGGGAGCAGGGTCAGCAGGCCGGAGTCGCAGACCGCGTCCGGTCCCAGCCTGTCGGCCTGCAGGAGAAGGTCTCGTACCAGAGTGTGTGCAGTCACCACGACCTCGACATTACCCCCGCCGCCACCGTGTCCCTCACCGGCCGGGACCACCTCGACGTCGTAGCGCGGGGCGGGGTAGGCGAAGTCCTTGTCGGCGACGGGGAAGTGCAGGGCGCGCAGGCCGTCCGCCCCGTCCTCCGCGTCGGCGACCAGGAACTCCTCGGCGGAGGCGGCGTCCGGGACCAGGTGCCGGGGCACGGCCTGGCGGTGGACCTGGCGCGCGCCCACGGTCAGTTCGAGGGCCTGTTCCGCCACCGTGGAGCCGTCCGCCCGCACGCGCCGCAGGGTGACCGAGGTCTGCCAGGGCCGGGCGGACTGGTTGACCACGGCGAGCAACGGGCCGTCGGCGTCACCGCCTTGCGGCTGGAGGGTCAGCAGGCGGTCGGCATAGACCCGGCGCAGCTCGTGGTAGAGCGGCTTCAGGCGGCCGTCACCGTCCACGGCGGCCCAGGAGCTCACCGGCCAGCAGTCGTTGAGCTGCCAGACGACGGTGCCCGCGCACACCGGCCAGTGCGACCGCCAGTGCTCGATACCGGTGGCCACCGCGCGGGCCTGGACGACCTGGGTGAGGTAGTGCCAGCGGTCGAAGTCGCCCTTCGGCGGCGTGAAGTGGCGCGCCAGACCCCGGTCGAGCTTGCCGTTGCCGTCCTCGGCCTTCTGGTGGTGGAGCATGCCGGGCGAGTCGGGGGCGAGGCTCTCCCCCGGCAGCGCGCGGCGCAGGGTCGCCATGGCGGGCGGGGCCTGCCAGCCGAACTCCGCGACGAAGCGCGGCACCGAGTCGCGGTACTCGGCGTAGTCCCGGCGGTTCCACACCTCCCAGGAGTGATGGGTGCCGTGCGCGGGGTCGTTGGGGTGGTGGTCCCACGAGCCGGACCAAGGACTGCCGGCCGTGTAGGCGCGGGTCGGGTCCAGTTCGGCGACGACACGGGGCAGCAGGTCGAGGTAGTAACCGCCGCCCCAGGAGTCGCCGTCGAGCTCGGGTTCCCAGTTCCAGTCGCGGAAGCCCCACAGGTTCTCGTTGTTGCCGTTCCACAGCACCAGGCTGGGGTGGGGCATCAGCCGGACCACGTTGTCGCGGGCCTCGGCCTCCACCTCGCCGCGCAGCGGCTGCTCCTCCGGGTAGGCGGCGCAGGCGAAGAGGAAGTCCTGCCAGACCATCAGGCCCAGTTCGTCGCAGACGTCGTAGAAGGCGTCGTCCTCGTAGAGGCCGCCGCCCCAGATCCGCACGAGGTCGATGCCGGCGCCTGCCGCCTGCTCCAGCCTGGTGCGGTAGCGCTCGGGGGTGACGCGGGAGGGGAAGGCGTCGTCGGGGATCCAGTTCACGCCGCGGACGAAGACGGGGACGCCGTTGACCAGGAAGGTGAAGCCGGTGCCGTGGGCGTCGGGGGCGCGGTCCAGCACGACGTCGCGGAACCCGATGCGTCGCGTCCAGTGGTCGAGCCGCCGGCCGCCGTCGGCCCCGGCGGCGCCGGCAGCGCCCTCCGGGGCGTCCTCGTCCGTGCCCTGCTCGACGAGGGTGACGTCCAGGTCGTACAGGGGCTGCTCTCCGTATCCGCGGGGCCACCAGAGTTCGGGGTCCGGCAGTTCGAGGGTCACCACCGCCCCGTCCGCCCCGACGTCGGCCCGGGCGTGGACGCCGCCGACCTGGGCGCGCACCTCGAGGCGACGGTCCGCGCCCCGCTCGGTCCGCTCGACGTCGACGCGCAGTTCCACCCTCCCGACGCCCTCCCGCACCGTCACCAGGGGACGCACCCGTGCCAGCCGGGCCGTCGACCACCGCTCCAGCCGGACCGGCCGCCACATCCCGGCGGTGACCAGCGTCGGCCCCCAGTCCCAGCCGAAGCCGCACGCCATCTTGCGGATGTACTGGAACGGCTCCGGGTAGACGTTCGGCCGCTCCCCCGTCGAGGCCCGGACCGCGTCGGCCTCGTCGTAGGCCGACGCGAACTCGACCCGTAGCAGGCCGTGGCGGCCGGTGACGTCGAAACGGTACTGCCGGTGCATGTTGCGGGTCCGGCCCAGCTGCCGGCCGTCGAGGGTGATCAGCGCGGCGGTGTCCAGGCCGTCGAAGACCAGGTCGGTGCGCTCGTGGGGCTGTTCCGCCGCCGTCCCGGCCGGCTCCAGGGTGCGGGAGTAGGTCCATGCCCGGCGGCCCACCCACGCCACCTCGTTCTCGTTGAGGCCGAGGTAGGGGTCCGGGATCCGGCCGGCCGCGAGCAGATCGGTGTGGACGCAGCCGGGGACCTGGGCGGGCAGCGTGGTGCCGTCGAGGTCGAGGCTCCAGCCCTCGGTGAGCTGGACGACTTCCTTCATCTGCGGACTCCTTCGGAGGGACGTGGGTGCGTGCGCGTGCCTCGTTCTTTCTGGTGCAGCGCGCTCAACCTAGTGCCCTCGGGTGAACCGGTCTAGAGCGGGCGCTCCCCGCCGTTCCCACGCGTCCGCTCCTTCCCTGAACAGGCAGGGCACCCGAATCGCCACACAAGGCGCCATGCCCGGGGGCTACGGCCGACGGCCGTCCGGAGACAGGCGCTTTACCGGTTCATCGCCGCAGGGGCCGGAAGGTGGCGTGTACCCCACCTACGGGCGACGCGGCCGCCGGCGGGGCACGGATCCGGGCATCCCACGGGGCGGCACGCACGAGGGCGACGGCGCGATATCGGCGGTCGCCACGACGCGCCGGCGACCGCGCGGCCCCCTCCGGCCCGTCGGCCGCACCCCGTTAATCGGACGCTCCCCGCCCAGCCGCCGGGGCGGCCCTCACGCCGCCGCGCTCCCGGCGGGCGGGGGGAAAGGGCCGAGGACCAGCCGGAACCCGTGTCCCAGAACCCTCCGCCCGGCCGGGCGGCCGACGCCGCCGGAGTACGCCTGCGTACGTCACCTCCCCCTGTTTCCCCACTCACCCTGGACGCCGCAACCACTCGGGCTCGCCGCGGGGCAGGCCGCCCGCGTACCGAAGTAATGCCGCCAGGAATGGCGGGTGGGGAACGTGGGCGCGGCTGTTTCGAATGGCTATTCTGCGTTCGAGGCTTGAATGAACGATCAGATCAAGATCGTCCAAACGTAAACTTCTCCAAATCCCCCCACGAGGAGCAGTCATGACTGTGCCGTCGAACGATCGCCCGGAGCTGTTACGCACGGCGACCCCTGTGGTGCATGCCGCTTTCCGTCTGGTGACGGGCTTCCTCTTCGCCTGCCACGGCGCCGCCTCGCTCTTCGGCGTCCTCGGAGGTGCCCACGGCGGGGGCACCGTGCCCACTCTGCAGTGGCCCGGCTGGTGGGCCGCGGTCATCCAGCTGGTGGGCGGGGGCCTGGTGGCCCTGGGTCTCTTCACCCGGGTGTCGGCCGCCATCTGCTCCGGGTCGATGGCGTACGCCTACTTCAGCGTCCACCAGTCGAACGGATTGTTCCCCATCGTGAACGGCGGTGAACTGTCCGTCATGTTCTGCTGGACGTTCCTGCTGATCGCCTTCCTCGGCCCGGGCGCCTACGCCGTCGAGACGGCGCTGCGTCGGAGGCCCGTCGTCCGGGCGGACGACAGCGCGACTCCGGTGAGGGCTTCCTAGCCACCCGCGCCGGCGCTTTCCCGGACTCGGGTGCCCGCTCCTGCGGGGCGCCGGGTACCGGACAGTTTCCGCAACGGGCTCCTTCACCGCCCGCAGTGCCCGTTGCGGGACCGCTCCCGAAGGCCCGGCCGACGGCTCGCCGCGGTCAGGCCTTCGGGAGGATGTTGGGATTGTGGCGGAAGAGGTTCCCCGGGTCGTAGGCCGCCTTGACCGCCGCCAGGCGCTCGTAGTTGGCGCCGAAGCTCTCCCGGACGAGTCGCTCGCCCTCCTCCAGGAAGCCCGGGAAGTTGAGGTAGATGCCGCCGTCGGAGAAGGCGCGCAGCGCGGCGAAGGTGTCGCGGACCCAGGCGATGTTGCGTTCCGAGTCGGCGGCGTCCGACCAGTTGCCCTCGATGCCGATGAGGTAGGGGGCGTGCCGGCCGGTGAAGGCGGTCTCCTCTCCGGGGCCTCGCGCCATCGCACCGCCCTGGAACCAGACGTCGACCGTCGAGGTGGGGGACGGCGCCCGGGCGGCGTGGTCCACGAGGCGGCCGATCATCTCGTCGCCGAGGCCGGGCAGGCTGACGGACTTCCAGTAGTAGCGGTCGCCGTCGGGGTAGTCCTCGTCGAGGAGCGACTGGGCCGCCAGGTAGGTGGTGACGCCGCTGAGGTCGAAGAGGGGCTCCGTGATCTCCCTCAGCGGGCGCAGTGCGGCATCCCCCTCGGCGGGGTCGCCCGGGTACAGGGCCAGCAGCGCGACGAACGGCTCTCCGTGCAGGCCGGCCGGCAGCTCGTCGTCCGCCAGGACTCGCCCGAACACGCCGAGCGGCGCGTATCCGGCGTCCGGCGTCGCGGCCAGGTGGCTCTCGCAGGCGCGGAGCACCTCGCGTGCGTGCCGGGCCGGGTAGTACACGTTGCAGAGGTGGACCTCCGGGCCGACCGGGTACAGCCGGTACGCGAAGGACGTGACCACACCGAAGTTCCCGCCGCCCCCGCGGATCGCCCAGAAGAGGTCCGGGTGGTGGTCGGCGTCGACGGTGCGGACCTCGCCGTCGGCGGTGACCACGGTCGCGGAGAGGAGGGCGTCGCAGCTCAGGCCGTGCGCACGGCGGAGCCAGCCCATGCCTCCGGAGAGGGTGAGGCCGGCGATGCCGGTCTGCGACACCACGCCGAGCGGCGCGGCCAGTCCGTGCGGCTGGGTCGCCCGGTCCACGTGCCCCAGCGTGCAGCCGCCCTGGGCCCGGGCGGTGCGCGCACCGGCGTCGACCTCCACCGCCGTCATCCTCGACAGGTCGACGACCAGGCCGCCGTCGCAGAGCGCGAGACCCGCC
>NZ_JACADT010001470.1:0-539 GCF_013421635.1 Streptomyces sp. UH6
AGGAGGTTGCGGCGGAGCATGGTTCCGCTGTCGCGGAGGGCGAGGGAGAGGGTGCTCATCGGGGGGTCTCCTGGGTGGCCTGGTCGTCGGTGAGGGCGAAGAAGACGTCGTCGAGGTCGGGGGTGTGGACGGTGAGTTCGGTGGCTTCGACGCCGGCGGTGTCGAGGTGGTCGAGGAGGGTGCGCAGGGCGCGCTGGGTGCCGTCGTTGGGGACGCGGAGGGTGAGGGCGTCGGTGTCGGTGGTGGCGTCGGTGAGGAGGGTGGCGGCCCGTTGGTGGGTGGTGGGGTCGGTGAAGCGGAGCTGGACGTGGCCGCCGGGGATGATGCGCTTGAGTTCCTCGGCGGTGCCTTCGGCGGCGATGGTGCCGTTGTGGAGGACGGCGATGCGGTCGGCGAGCTGGTCGGCCTCCTCGAGGTACTGGGTGGTGAGGAAGACGGTGACGCCGCCGGTGACGAGTTCCCTGATGATCTGCCACATGGTGTGGCGGGAGCGGGGGTCGAGGCCGGTGGTGGGTTCGTCGAGGAAGATGATGCGGGGG
>NZ_JACADT010001471.1:0-502 GCF_013421635.1 Streptomyces sp. UH6
GACCGCTCCTTCGGTGACCGGCAGGGTGGTGTCAGCGGACGTGGTGGTGCGGGCGAGCCGGGGGACGAGGATTTCTCCCGCGCGGACGGCGAGCTGAGGCTCGTCCAGACCCGCGAGAGCTGCCAGGTCCTCCATCGAGCCGTCGGTGTCGATCAGGACGATGCGGTCGGGGTGTTCGGACTGGGCGGAGCGGATCAGGCCCCATACGGCTGCGGCGGCGAGGTCGGTCACCTGCTCGGTGTTGGTCGTGGCGACCGCGCCTCGGGTGACGACGACCAGACGCTGGTCCTGCTCGTCGGATGCGATCCATTCCTGCAGTCGGGTGAGGACGTCGGCGAGGACGGTTTGCACGGCTGCCGGGACGTCACCGTCGGTGTCCGAAGCCGGGATCTCGATGAGGGTTGCGTGTGCAGGGGTCTCCGCCGGGGTGGCGGTGAGGTGCTGCCAGTCGAGGTGGAAGAGGGAGTCGTGGGTGGGGGTGGTGTCGAGTTGTTCGGGGGTG
>NZ_JACADT010001472.1:0-453 GCF_013421635.1 Streptomyces sp. UH6
CCGCTCGGGGGTGAGGGATTCCAGGACACCGTCGTCGACGACACCTGCGGCGTGAACGACACCGGCGAGGCCGGGGCCGTCAGGGGCGGTGAGTTCGCCGATGAGGGCGGCCAGGGCGTCGCGGTCGGTGACGTCGCAGGACGCCCACCGCACCTCGGCGCCCAGCTCCCGCAGCTCCTCCACCAGCGTGGTCGAGGGGCGACGCGACACCAGGACGAGGTCACGCACACCGTGCGCGGTGACGAGGTGGCGGGCGACGAGGCCGCCCAGGGCACCGCCGGCACCCGTGACCAGCACGGGGCCGGTGACCGGCGGGAGCGCGGCTTCGGCCGGGACCGTGGTGCGAACCAGCCGGGGGACGAGGATCTCGCCCGCGCGGACGGCGAGCTGCGGCTCGTCCAGACCCGCGAGGGCCGCCAGGTCCTCCGTCGAGCCGTCGGTGTCGATCAGGAC
>NZ_JACADT010001473.1:0-445 GCF_013421635.1 Streptomyces sp. UH6
ATCGACGGGATGGTTTGGCACCTCGATGTCGGCTCGTCGCATCCTGGGGCTGGAGTCGGTCCCAAGGGTTGGGCTGTTCGCCCATTAAAGCGGTACGCGAGCTGGGTTTAGAACGTCGTGAGACAGTTCGGTCCCTATCCGCTGTGCGCGTAGGAGTCTTGAGAAGGGCTGTCCCTAGTACGAGAGGACCGGGACGGACGAACCTCTGGTGTGCCAGTTGTTCTGCCAAGGGCATGGCTGGTTGGCTACGTTCGGGAGGGATAACCGCTGAAAGCATCTAAGCGGGAAGCCTGCTTCGAGATGAGGACTCCCACCCACTTGATGGGGTAAGGCTCCCAGTAGACGACTGGGTTGATAGGCCAGATCTGGAAGCCCGGTAACGGGTGGAGGTGACTGGTACTAATAGGCCGAGGGCTTGTCCTCAGTTGCTCGCGTCCACTGTGTT
>NZ_JACADT010001474.1:0-370 GCF_013421635.1 Streptomyces sp. UH6
CACCGAAACGGCCGGCTTCCGCCCACGCCTCCTGCGGCAGGGCGACCTCCGCGAACACCTCCTGGCCTCGACGCCACACGCCGCGCAGGCCCTGGAACACCGGGCCGTAGCCGAACCCGGCATCCGCGAGGACCTCGTACAGGCCCTCCACCGAGACCGGCTCCGCCTGACGCGGCGGCCACTCGGTGAGCACGACACCTGCCTCGACCGGCGCGGTGGAGGTGAGGTAGCCGGAGGCGTGCCGGGTCCAGGAGTCGCTGTCCTCGCCCGCGGGCGCGGAGTGGACGGTGACCGGACGGCGTCCGCCGTCCTCGGCCGCGCCGACCACCACCTGCAGGCTCACCCCGCCACGCTCGGGCAGGACCAGCGG
>NZ_JACADT010001475.1:0-362 GCF_013421635.1 Streptomyces sp. UH6
GAGACGCCCGCGCGGCGGGGGTGGTCGGGGGTGTCGGGCCAGTCGCGGGTCTCGGTGAGGAGTTCGACGGCGCCGGTGGTCCAGTCGACGTGGCTGCTGGGCCGGTCGATGTGGAGGGTCTGCGGGACGGTGCCGTGCCGCATGGCGAGGACCATCTTCATGACGCCGGCGACGCCCGCCGCGGCCTGGGTGTGACCGATGTTGGACTTGATGGAGCCCAGCAGCAGCGGCCGGTCCTCGGGCCGGTCCTGCCCGTAGGTCGCCAGGAGCGCCTGGGCCTCGATCGGGTCACCGAGCGTCGTGCCGGTGCCGTGTGCCTCGACCACGTCCACGTCGGCCGTGGTCAGGCCCGCGTTGGCCAG
>NZ_JACADT010000148.1:0-8725 GCF_013421635.1 Streptomyces sp. UH6
GGGCGGGCGAGGCGCACGGCGCCGACCAGGGCGACGAAGGGGACCACCAGCCCGAACACGGCCAGCCGCGCCTTGCCCTTGGCCAGGGCGGTCAGGACGACGAGGAAATGGACGACGACGGTGACCGCCACGGTGCCGCGGCTCTCCCGGGCGTTTTCGTTCAGGCCGTCCACCCCGAAGGGCAGGAAGCCCGCGAGCAGCAGCCCGGCCAGCGCGGCGGTGATCACCACCACCTCCACGCTCTTGCGGCCCGCCTCCGACCAGTAGACGTCGGCCAGGTGGAGGATCAGCGCGAACTCGTCCAGCACCAGCCCCGCGCCCACGCCGAAGACGACCGCGGCGGCCCAGGAGCCGAAGCCGTGCGTGCCGCTCGCCACCGCGCCGAAGCCGCCCGCCACGGTGAGCACCACTCCCGGCACCACGTGGTGGACGTGCACACCGCCGCTCTCCACGTTGCGGAACGGTCCCCGCCCGGCACGGATCGCCCGGGTCACCAGGCGGGTGACCGCGAAGGTGAGGAGGAAGGACGCGAGGGCGAGGAGCAGGGGGAGCTTGCCGGGCTCGACGATGTTCCGGTACAGCCAGTGACCCATGGCCGGACTCTATGCGGCACTTCATGCCGAGCTGCCCGTTCCCTCCCGGTTCGCCGGGCGCGTCGGCCTTCCTCCACCACGCCGTATGATGATCGCGCCGACGACTTCCGGAGGAACCCATGGCCGGCCGATCCCTGAGCATCGCTGTCGCGCAGCCCCGCTGCGCCGCCCACGACGTGGCGGGCAACGCCCTGGCCCACGCCGAGGCGGTACGGGCGGCCGACGCCAGGGTGGTGGTGTTCCCCGAGATGTCCCTCACCGGCTACGAACTGGACGCCGCCCCGGTCGCCCCCGACGACGAGCGGCTGGCCCCGATCATCGCCGCCTGCGCCGCGACGGGATCGCTCGCCCTGGTGGGCGCGCCCGTCCCCGGACCGCACATCGGGGTGCTCGCCGTGGACGGTGACGGGGCCCGCGTGGTCTACGGCAAGACGCACCTGTACGGCGCCGAGGCGGACCACTTCCGTCCCGGCGAGCCGACGGTCGTCGAGGTGGACGGAGTGCGCCTGGGGCTCGCGGTCTGCCGGGACACCGGTCTGCCCGAGCACGCGGCCGCCACCGCCGCCCTCGGCATGGACGGCTACGTGGCCGGCGTGGTGCACTCCGAGGCCGAGGCCGAGGTGCACGGCGAACGGGCCCGCAGGGCCGCCGCCGACCACGGCGTCTGGGTCGCCACCGCCGCCTTCGCCGGCCCCACCGGCGGCGGTTTCGACCGGACCTCGGGACGCTCGGGCATCTGGGCGGCCGACGGCTCCCTCGTCGCCGAGGCGAGCGATCTCCCCGGCGACTTCGCCCGGGCGGTCATGCCCGCGCCCGGCAACGGCTAGAGTCCGCTGTAACGCCCGGCCGTCCGGCGGGCAGGACGGGGGAGGACCGTGGCCAAGGTCGGCATCAACCTGGACGCCGAACTCGTCGTGGAGGTGATGGTCCTCTCCGGGACCAACTCGCCGCAGGACGCCGTCGAACTGGTGATCCGCGACTACATCGCCCGCGGCCACCGCACCGAGGCGCGCACGGAGCTCACGGACCAGCGGCTGCGGGAGATCGACGCCAAGCCGCAGGACCCGCAGGGCGGCTGACCGCCGCGGAGGCCGGATGCTCCTCAGCCCGGCGAGTCAGTCCGGCGAGTCAGCCCGGCGAGACGAACCCGGACTCGTAGGCGGCGATCACGGCCTGCGTGCGGTCCCGCACCCCCAGCTTGGCGAGCACCGAGCTGACGTGGGACTTCACCGTCTCGGTGCCCACGACCAGCCGCTCGGCGATCTCCGCGTTGGACAGACCGCGCGACACCAGCCGCAGCACCTCCGCCTCCCGGTCGGTCAGCTCCGCGCGCTCCAGCCGGGCCCGGGCCCCGGCGTTGCCACGCGTCTCACCGTAGGAGGCGGCCAGCTGCCGCACCGCGGCGGGGAACAGCAGCGAGTCGCCCTCCGCCACCAGCCGCACCGCGTTCACGATCTCGGCGGGCCGGGCGCGCTTGAGCAGGAACCCGTCGGCGCCGGCCCGCAGCGCGCCGTACACGTACTCGTCGTTCTCGAAGGTGGTGACCACCAGGATCTTCGGCGGGTCCGCGACGGTCCGCAGCACCGCACGGGTGGCCTCGATGCCGTCCATCAGCGGCATCCGCACGTCCATCATCACGACGTCCGGACGCAGTTGTCGCACCAGCGGGACGACGGCGGCCCCGTCGGCGGCCTCCCCGGCCACCGAGATGCCGGGCTGGGCCTCCAGCACGGCGCGAAGACCCACGCGCACCAGCGGCTCGTCGTCGACCAGGAGAACGGTGAGGGGCATCGGCACAGCCTAGACCAGGGGCGAACGGGGCGGCTCAGCCGAGCGGCAGGTCCACGCGCAGCCGCCAGATCCCCTCCTCCGGACCGGCGGAGGCCTCTCCGCCGAGCAGGGCGGCCCGCTCGCGGATCCCCCGCACACCGCTCCCCCCGCCGCGCAGCCCGGTCCCCTTCCCCGCCTCGGGGAGCGGGTTGCGCACCTCGATCCGCAGCCGGGCGTCCTCCACGCCGATCCGCACTCCCACCGGCAGCGGACCGGCGTGGCGCACCGCGTTGGTGAGCGCCTCCTGGAGCATGCGGTAGCCCTCCCGGGAGACCGGACCCGGCACCTTCTCCAGCGGCCCCGACACCTCGGCGTCGACCCGGGCACCGGAGGACCGCGCCGACTCCAGCAGCCGGTCGGCCTCCCTCAGGTCCGGCCGCGCCCCGGCGGGCCGGGCGGGATCGCGCAGCACCACCAGCACCCTCTCCAGGTCCTCGAGGGCGGCCCGTCCGGTCTCCTCGATGGCGCCGAGCGCCTGCTCGGTGAAGCGGGGGTCTCCCGCCGCCCGCGCCGCGCCCGCCTGCACCACCGCGAGGGTCAGGGCGTGCCCGATGGAGTCGTGCAGCTCCCGGGCGATCCGGTTGCGCTCCAGCAGCCGCTCGGTCCGCTCCTCCAGCCGGGCGAGGCGCTCCTTGGCCGAGGGCCCCAGCAGCGCCGCGGCGGCCCGCGCCATCAGCGCGCCGACGACCGTGACGAAGGCGAGCAGCACCGCCAGGTCCGCCACCGCCAGCAGCCCGTACCACCAGCCGGTGCCGGGCAGCGGGTAGGCGGCGGAGACGCCCGGGTCGCCGAAGGCCGCCCCGATCAGGGCCAGACAGAGCCCGGCCATCACATTGGAGACCGCCGCGACGGCGCAGCCCACCTCCAGCCGCAGCACCAGCCAGATCCCGGTGCGCAGCCGGTCGTTCCACGAGGCGGACGGGGCGGCGGAGACACCGTGGTCGTCGCCCGGGGAGCCCGCCCCGTCCCTGGCGTGCGCGCCCGGGAAGAGCATCAGCCGGGCCTGCAGCCCCTCGGCCGTGCGCGCGGCCGGAACCAGGGCGGCGAGCAGCACCAGCAGCGGCACCGGCTGGACGGCGATCAGCAGCCACTCGGCCGGGGAGGCGTCCGTCAGCCCGGGGAAGACCATCGCCATGACGAGCGGCAGGATCACCGTGACCACCAGGTGCAGCCATCTGGTGTAGGTGACGGCGCGGGTCAGCGGCGTGAGGAGGCGAGGCACCCGGTCATGCTGCCAGACCCGCCGTGGACGGCCCTCCCCCGCGCGGGGGAGACGAACCCCTCAGGCAAGGGATGTCCCGGCGGCCCGGCCCCGACAGGCTGTGGACATGACGAAGATCGAGCTCACGGCACTCACCAAGGAGTACGGCGGAACCCGCGCGGTGGACCACCTCACCTGCACCGTCGAGCCCGGCCGGGTCACCGGCTTCCTGGGCCCCAACGGCGCCGGCAAGTCCACCACCATGCGGCTGGTCCTCGGCCTGGACCGGCCCACCTCCGGCACCGCCACCGTCGGCGGACGGGACTACACCACCCTGGACACCCCGCTGCGCACCGTCGGCGCCCTGCTGGACGCCCACTCGGCCCACCCCTCGCGCACCGCCCGCGACCACCTGCGCTTCCTGGCGGCGAGCAACCGGATCCCGGCCGCCCGGGTCGACGAGGTGCTGGAGGAGGCCGGGCTCGCCCCGGTGGCCCGGCGCCGCGTGAGGACCTTCTCGCTCGGCATGCGCCAGCGCCTCGGCGTCGCCGCCGCGCTGCTCGGCGACCCGCCGGTGCTGATGCTGGACGAGCCGACCAACGGACTCGACCCGGAGGGCTTCGTGTGGATGCGGCAGCTGCTGCGCAGGCTCGCCGGGGAAGGGCGCACGGTGCTGATGTCCAGCCACCTGATGAACGAGACCTCCGCGGTCGCCGACCACCTGGTGGTGCTGGGCCGCGGACGGCTGCTCGCCGACGTCGGGACGGCCGAGTTCATCGACGCCCACTCCACCCCGCGCGTCCGGGTCCGCACCAGCGACCCGGTGCGCCTGCGGGCGAGCATGGCCCTCAAGGGCCACCGGATGCGGGAGGACGAGGGCGGCCGGTGGCTGGTCGACGGCGCCACCGCCGAGGAGGTCGGCGCGGTGAGCGCCCGGGAGGGCATCCCCGTCCTCGAGCTCACCGACCTCCGCGTGTCGCTGGAGGACGCCTACCTCGCCCTCACCGCCGGGGCCGCCGAGTTCGCCGCCGCGTCCGCGCGCACCGTCACCACGTCCCAGGAGGCCTGACCATGTCCGTCGCACCCGCCACGCCCACCGTGCCCACCGTGCCCGCCGGGCCCGTCGCGGCCGCCACGCCCGTCGTCGCCGTGCTCCGCTCCGAGTGGATCAAGATCCGGTCGGTGCGGGCGAGCTGGGGCTCCCTGCTGGCGATCCTGCTCGTCACCACGGCACTCACCGTCCTCGCCTACGGCACCATCGGCGAGTCCGAGGCGGCGAACGGGGGGAACCGGGTGAAGGAGGCCTTCTACACGATGAACTTCGCCCAGGTGGCGGCCCTCGCCTACGGGGCCACCGCCGTGTCCTCGGAGTACCGGGAGGGCGCCCTGCGTGTCTCCCTGGCGGCCGTGCCGCGCCGCGGACTGCTCCACTGCTGCAAGACCGCGGTGAT
The DNA here is from genome assembly GCF_013421635.1 of Streptomyces sp. UH6. Taxonomy (NCBI): domain Bacteria; kingdom Bacillati; phylum Actinomycetota; class Actinomycetes; order Kitasatosporales; family Streptomycetaceae; genus Streptomyces; species Streptomyces sp. UH6. The sequence continues at coordinate 5,076 of NZ_JACADT010000148.1, forward strand.
CGCGGTCACCGCCCTGCTGGTGTCCGTCCCGACGACCTTCGCGGCCTTCCTGGTCGGCCAGGCGTTCCTCGGCGAGCACGCCATCGGGCTGAGCCACCCCGGAGTGCTGCAGGCCTGCGTCGGCGGAGCGGTCTACCTGGTGCTGATGGCGCTGTTCGCCGCCGGCGTCACCGTCCTGCTGCGCAGCGCCGTCGGCGCGCTGGGCATCCTGGTCCCGTTCGTCCTGGTGGGGTCCTTCGTGCTCGGCGACGGGGCCGGAGGGATCGGTGCCTACCTGCCCGACCGGGCCGGCAGCCACTTCTTCCGGGAGACCTCGCCGGGTCCGCTCGGGCCTTGGGAGGGGCTCGCCGTGACCGCCCTGTGGGCGGCCGCCGCGCTGGTCGCCGGCTGGTGGGCGATGCGCCGCCGGGACGCCTGACCGGCCGTCCCGGCGGCGGCCGCCGGACCTCAGTGCAGGAACTTCAGCCCGACCACCCCGCCCACGATGAGGGCCAGGCAGACCAGACGGGCGGCGGTGGCGGGCTCGTGCAGGAAGAGCATCCCGTAGAGCGCGGTGCCGACGGCCCCGATGCCGACCCAGACCGCGTAACCGGTGCCGATCGGAATCGAGCGCATCGCGTAGGCCAGCCCGCCCATGCTGAGCACGAGGGCGGCGGCGAAGAGCAGGGTGGGAACCAGGCGGGTGAAACCCCGCGAGGCGTTCAGGGCGACGGCCCAGACGGTTTCGAGCAGTCCGGACACGATCAGTACGAGCCAGGCCGACATGGCGGCGGAACCCCTTCGGAAGAGACGGCAGTCGGTACGCCGTCTTGTCCTCACCGGGTACGACGCGCTCGTCCGGGGCCGCACGGGGCGACCTAGGCCGAGGCTAACACGCCCGGACCGGCCGGTGCCGGGACCGGTTTCCGGGCGAGGGGGGCACCCGGCGGCCGGGGAAACGGCCCGGGACCGGCCCAGGATCGGCCAGGGGTCGACCCGGGATCCGGCTCCCGGCGACGATGCGGGCGTGGTTCCCGAGCACCCGTGTGACGTGGTACACACAGCTGATCACGCTCCTGTCCGCCAGCAGGAAGGTCGCCCATGTCCGCAACACGACGTCAGATGATCGCCCGCTCCGGTGCACTCGGAGCGGGCATCGTGGTCTCCGGGGCCGTCGCGGAGCTCTTCTCCGTGTCCGCCGCCTCCGCGCTGCCGCTCACCGAGGCGGGATACGGTCCGCTGACACCCGACCCGCACGGCCTGCTCGACCTGCCGAAAGGTTTCCGCTACCGGGTGCTCTCCCGCGAGGGCGAGGCCCTCCGTTCCGGCGAGGGGCAGGTGCCCTCCCACTGCGACGGCATGACCGCGCTGCCCGGCAGGAGGGGCCGCGTCCACCTCGTCCGCAACCACGAGAACCGCACGACCGCCGCGCTCGGCGTCCCCACCGTCGAGGGGCTCACCTACGACCCCGCGGCCAAGGGCGGCTGCACCCTGATCACCCTGGACGGCCCCGACGGCGCGGTCGTCGACGAGCGCGTGGCCGTCGCGGGCACCGCGGTCAACTGCAGCGGGGGACCCACCCCTTGGGGTACCTGGCTGACCTGCGAGGAGACCGAGGACAAGGCCGGGGTCGCCGGCTACGCCAAGGACCACGGCTTCATCTTCGAGGTCGACCCCGCCGACCCCCGGCGCAGCGGAGCGGTGCCGCTCACCGCGATGGGCCGGTTCCAGCACGAGGCGGTCGCCGTCGACCCCGTCCACGGCGTCGTCTACGAGACCGAGGACGCCTTCGTCGCCCCCTTCGGCCTGTTCTACCGCTTCCTGCCCGACCGGCCGGAGGGCCGCCTGGGCTCGCTCCGGGCGGGCGGACGGCTCCAGGCGATGCGGGTGCCCGACCTGCCCGACCTCTCCGTCGTCGACGAACCCGGCGCGAGCTTCGGCGGCGTGCGGTGGGTGGACGTCCCCGACCCGCTGGCCGCACGGACCCCGACCCGTCTGCAGGACTACGGTCCGGGCGGCGTCACCCGGGGGCAGAAACTCGAGGGCTGCTACTGGGGCGGGCGCTCGGTCTACTTCGTCTCCTCCTACGCCCGCACCGGCGAGGGATCCGGCGCCGACCACCACGGCCAGGTCTGGCGCTACGACCCGGGCGCCCGCCGCCTCACCCTGGTGATCGTCTTCGGTCCCGGCTCGGACGTCCAGCTGCCGGGCGAGTCCCCGGACAACATCTGCCTGGCCCCAGGGGGCTCGCTGATGGTGTGCGAGGACGGCAGCGGCGCGCAGCACGTCTACGGGGTCAGCCGCCGCGGCGAGGTCTACACCCTGGCCCGAAACGCCCAGAACATCGGTACCCAGGAGGCCCCGGAATGGGGCGAGTTCGCCGGCGTCGCGTTCTCGCCGGACGGCGGGACCATGTACGTCAACTGCTACGACCCGGGCACCACCTTCGCGGTCACGGGCCCCTGGCGGAGGTAGCGCGCGTGGGGGCGGCCCGCCCGCCGCGGGCCGCCTCCGCGATCGCCCCGGGCGTCCATGCGCCGTAGTCCGGGGTGTCCGCCCGGGGCAGCGGCGCGGGGAGCCCGCCGAAGCCGAACTCCCCGACCGGGACGGCGGTGACGCCCAGGGTCTTGAGCCCGTTGTCGACGACCGGGAGCCGGTCGCCCCGGTGCGGGGTGAAGCAGCCGTTGTCCAGGGGGATCCCGTGAGCCCGCAGAGCCGTTCGGAGGCGTAGCCGTACCGGAACCCGTGGTCCTCGTTCCGGCTGAACGGGCCGCCGTGCACCACCGCGCGCGCAGCGCCTCGTGGGCCGTGGGCGCGCCCTCTTCGACGGCGTGCGCGAACCACCTGTGGTCGAACTCACGGCCGGAGGCTGCTGAGCCCCACCGGCACCGACACGGGCACCGGCACCGACACGGGCACCGACACCGGCACCCGCATCCGCTCGGCGCAGGGCGGGGCGGGACGCGCCGCGATCTCCGGAACGGCGTGGTCCAGACTGGTGCCGTGCGACTGAGTCATGACACGACCGCGGCCACCGGCCGTGAGCAGGGAGGCAGCTGATGACCCGTCCGATCGCCGTAGGAGTGGACGGAACCCCGGAGAGCCTGGCGGCGCTGGAATGGGCGGCCGTCGAGGCCGGCCGGCGCGGGGCCGGACTGCGGGTGGCACACGTCTGGGAGCCGCGCCGGGTGAGCGGCGCGGAGGAGCGCAGCGGCACCTCGCAGGAGCAGGAGCGCTGGGTCCGGCAGGGCGTGGAGGACTCCGTCCGCGGCCTGACCGAGCGCCACCCGGGACTGGAGGTGAGCACCCACATCCTGCGGGGCGAGGCGGCGGAAGGGCTCGCGGAGTGCGCGGAGGGCGCCGGCATGCTGGTCCTCGGCTCCCGCGGACGGGGCATCCTGCTCGGCTTCCTGCTCGGATCCGTCGGCCGGCAGGTGATCGGCGGGGCGAGCCTCCCGGTGGTCCTGGTCCGCGCGGACGTCAAGGACGGGCCCGAGGCGGCCGGGGAGATCGTCGTCGGACAGCACGGCGAGCCGGAGGACAGCGCCGAGACGCTGCGCTTCGCCTTCGAGACGGCCGCCGCGGCCGGCGCCCCGCTGCGCGCGGTGCGCGCCTGGTCGCTGCCCCCGGTCTTCGCCTACAGCCCCGGCTCCCTCCAGCTGCTGGACGAG